>JANOOU010000629.1:0-1980 GCA_031421475.1 Gammaproteobacteria bacterium
TGAATGATGGCAAAATGGTAATCACATAGGCGTATATTCAGTAATAATGAACATCGAAGTCATCAGTTTTGGTTCTGCCACAGTTGCATTCATACTGTTGTCACTCGTTATGCTTACCGGGCGCCGCGATAACATGCCGAAGCGTATTCTTGCGCTCTCTGCGCTGGCCAGTGCTGTCTGGGCCGCTGCTGTAACGTATCAAGCTGCGTATGAAGATGTGGTTTCGGCCGGCACGATTAGCGCCACACTGGTTCTGGAGCTGTTGCGGGCATTAGGCTGGTTTGCGTTTTTGCTGGTGATGTTGCGTACGGCTTATAAAAGCACTCCCACCGTGTCACGGCAGTTTCGAATTACCTTTACCATAATGTCAGTTTTTATTATTGGCCTGATGATACTTGCGCAATATCGTATTTCCGGCGGTACGGTATTCGACATGATTGCGGGTAATGACGTGTTGCTAGGTCATTTACTGATTTCCGTTGGCGGCATGGTAATAGTTGAGCAGCTTTACCGTAATACATCTGACGAACATCGCTGGGCGCTGAAATATTTATGGCTGGGCATAGGTAGTATGTTCGCCTATGATTTTTATATGTACTCCAATGCCATGTTATATCAGCGCATAGATAATGAATTATGGAATGCACGTGGATTTATACATGCCATGGTAGTGCCGGTTATTGGTGTAGCTATTCGGCGTGAGATGCGTTGGAGTTTGGGCAATACATCAATCGATGTTTTTATATCGAGACGCATCTTATTTCATACCACAACCTTGGTCGGTGCCGGCATATACATGCTTCTAATCGGATCAGGTAGCTATTTTGTTCGTGAATTTGGTGGAAGTTGGGGCATAGTTGCACAAGCAGCATTTGTTTTTGGTGCGACATTGATTCTGGCCGTTCTAATTTTTTCAGGAAAGGTTCGTGCACGTTTGCGTGTACAGCTCGAAAAACATTTCTTCCATTATAAATATGATTATCGAGATGAATGGTTGCGCATTATTCGTACGCTCTCTGCCAATAATGAGATCAGTCGATTACATGAACGCATTATTCGAGCGTTGGCACAAATTATTGATAGCCCCGGCGGCATCTTGTGGCTCAAGCGTGAAAATGGACATTATGAGGCAGAAGAACACTGGAATATGGAAATAGTCAATGTTCGCGAGCAAGGCGACACCAGTTTTATTCGATACCTGGCAGAACAGCAATTCGTAATTAGCCTGGATGAATTTAGAGTTAATGCTGAGGTTTATAAACGTCTGGCGCCACTGGAAATCCCGAATTGGCTGGATAATATTCGTAACGCCTGGCTGGTAGTGCCCTTAATGCTGAATGATGCCTTAATGGGGTTTGTAGTGCTGGCGCGTTCCCCGGCACACAAAAATTATTATAATTGGGAAGATAGCGATCTTTTAAAACGGCCGCCAGGCAAGCGGCAAGTCATCTGGCCCAACATCAGGCGGCTCAAGAGCTCGTTAACGCCAAGCGCTTTGAAGAAATGAATCGTTTATCAGCCTTTCTTGTGCATGATTTGAAAAATATGATCGCCCAATTATCGATGGTTGTTTCCAATGCAGCCAAACATAAAAATAATCCTTTATTTATGGAAGATGCTGTCAGCACGGTTGAAAATTCGGTTGTTAAAATGAATAAATTGTTATCGCGCTTGCGTGGTGATAGTACAGACAATGTCACACTCATTAATTTGTGTGAGTTACTGGAAGAAACCGTACGTGCCAATAGCAAAACCGGTGCCTTACCCATTCCTGTATTGAATTGTCAGGTTGTTGAGGCGAAAATCCATGCTGATCGTGACCGAATGACAGCCAATATATCCCACTTAATCCAGAATGCACGCGATGCCTGTAATGAGCATGGCCGTATTACCATTCGACTGAAAAAATCAGATCGTTTTGTGATTATTGAAGTGGAAGATACCGGATGCGGCATGGATGCCGCGATGTTCGATCAGATC
>JANOOU010000630.1:0-3063 GCA_031421475.1 Gammaproteobacteria bacterium
TTACACCAATGGCGTTGCTAATGTTGTTTGTGCTGTCGACTGCGCAACTGGTGATACCTATACATTGGATTATGCTGCTACTGTGCCTGTTGGCAATGTTTCAGTTATCCGCGGTTTGAGATACTTTTTACATTTGCAAGGCACTGTCGGTGCTGGTCCTGGTACAAACCCAATCCCAGTTCCTGCTGCTGCCTGGTTGTTCGGTTCAGGCTTGTTGGGCTTGGCTGGTATAGCTCGCCGTCGTAAGACTGCTTAATAGTTTTTTTCGCAAGAGATTGCTATATGGAAAGGACGATTCCCTCCCGTGGGGCGGTCCTGCATCTGTCCGAGTTTGTGGTGACAGCAGTTCCTGCTCCTGCAGCCGTTTGGTTGTTTAGTTCTGGATAAGCACTTATCGCGTTTAAATTTCGGCGTCGTCACCACACCGTAAATGCCTAATCTTTCATTCAAGAGGGACACGCCAGGCATTTTTATATTATGGGTTGCATAAAGGCAGGGGTGTTGTTCCGGCCTTATTGTTGGTGTGTCTCTTAACTCTGACGTTGCGTCACAAAACGGGATGGATGTGCGCTTTCTCTGTCAGCACATTCTACGTGTTACGCGTTTTTGGTTTTATCTAAAAAACATCGTGACAATATTTGTTTGGTAGTGCGTGTCAACCCGGTATCCCGGTTACTACGTTCTCCAGCATTTGAATAACATCCACGGGCGTTATCAGCGCCATGCATTCGTCGTTGCGGATGCGCTGCCCCCATGCTGCATCTTCCACTTTAAGTCCATAATATTTTTGCAATGCTTGCGGGTATTTATTGACAACATATTGTTGAAATTGATAAGGCCCGGCACGTTGCGGATTGGTGGCGGCGTATAAGCCAATTACCGGCGTATTAACGGCGTTGGCAATGTGTGCCGGGCCGGTGTCGGGTGCGATGACGACATCCGCTAATTTGAGCAGTGCCACGAGTTCTGCAATCGAGGTTTTGCCCACCAGATTAAGCGGTTTGCGTTGACACAATAACGTGATTTTGTCTGCCATGTTTTTTTCCAGCGCATTCGGTCCGCCGCTTAATACCACACGCATGCCGAGTTTTTCAGCGGCATAATCGGCCACGGTGGCATAACCTTCGGCGGTCCAGTTACGCCAGTTGCGGGATTTGGCGATGGCACAGGCATTGATGACCAGGATTTTTTTTTCATGATGATCCAGCTGCTGTTTAATTGTATTGAGTGCCGTATCCGCTACCGGTAACTGCCATTGCATAATGGGCGCCAGCCCAAAATGTTTTGGAAATTCCAGAAAGCTGTCCACCACATGTTGTCGCACCGATGCAGGATGAATGCGCTGATTGCTGAACAGCCATTGCAAATCTTTGGCACGTGTTTTGTCGAAGCCGAGTTTTATTTTGGCAGGGATTAACCCGCATAACAGTGATGCACGTATGGCCAGTTGCAGGTGTAATAAAATATCAAAGTTGTGATGTTTGAGTTGGCGTCGCACGTCCAAGTAGGCTGCCAGGCCTGCTGATTTATCGACGGTAATAAATTCAACATTTTTTATATCTTTAACCAGTGCGTATTCTGATTTTCCAATTACCCAGGTAATGCGGGTCTCGGGCCAGTGATGTTGCAAGGTGCGTAAGGTTGGTAACACATGGGTGATATCACCCAGCGCCGACAGGCGCACCAAGCAAATGCGTTGGGGTGGTGTTACGGGCGCTGGGTGGTATGCCATGGGTACGCTGTTAGTTTGTCGTGCGGGTAAAGCATAAAGCAAGAGTCCGCAAATGCGCCGCTCCTGCGCTCGCGGCATTCGCACATCCATAATGCATCACGCAAATGAACGCAAATAAAAATAGGGTTATATATTTTTCACTTACGGGTTCAGTTGTTAAAACAAAATGTGTTCCCACGTTCGATGTAAGAAAGCTGTTCAAAAACATTTGCGTTCATTTGCGGACTTCAGCATTTTTATTTTAAGCGTTTGTATTTAATCCGATGCGGGTTCAGTGCTTCATCACCCAGTCGACGTTTGCGGTCTTCTTCGTAGTCGGTGTAATTACCTTCAAACCAGGTGACTTGTGAATCACCTTCAAACGCCAAAATGTGGGTGGCGATGCGGTCGAGAAACCAGCGGTCATGCGAAATCACCACGGCGCAGCCGGGGAAATCGAGCAGGGCTTCTTCGAGTGCGCGCAGGGTTTCCACGTCGAGGTCGTTGGTGGGCTCATCCAGCAATAATAAATTGCCGCCTTTTTTCAGCAGCTTGGCCAGATGCACGCGGTTGCGTTCACCGCCGGATAAATCCTTGATGAATTTTTGTTGATCGTCGCCCTTGAAGTTGAAGCGGCCGACATAGGCGCGTGACGGGAATACAAATTTGCCGACGGTGATGAGATCGAGGCCATCGGATAATTCTTGCCACACGGTGTTGTTGCCGTTGAGTGAATCTCGGCTTTGGTCAACGTAGGCAATTTGCACGGTTTCGCCAACCTTGAACTCACCGGCATCGGGTTTTTCTTCGCCGGTAATCATGCGGAACAGGGTGGTTTTACCGGCGCCGTTGGGGCCGATGATGCCAACGATGCCGCCCTTGGGCAGGCTGAAGTTGAGATTTTCATACAATAAGTTGTCGCCGTATTTTTTGCTGATGCCTTTGGCTTCAATCACGCTGTCGCCGAGCCGTGGGCCGGGGGGAATGAACAGGCTCTTGGTTTCGGCGCGTTTCTGGTATTCATCCGATTGCAGCTCTTCAAACCGCGCCATGCGTGCCTTGCTCTTGGCATGGCGGCCTTTGGGGCTGGCGCGCACCCATTCCAGTTCGGATTTGATGGCTTTCTGGCGGTTGCCTTCCTTGCGTTCTTCCAGATCCAGGCGTGCATCTTTTTGTTCCAGCCAGGAGGAGTAGTTGCCTTCCCACGGAATACCCTGGCCACGGTCGAGTTCCAGAATCCAGCCCGCAACATTGTCGAGAAAATAACGGTCATGGGTGACGGCTACAACAGTGCCCGGGTATTCCTGAAGGAAACGTTCCAGCCATGCGACGGATTCGGCGTCGAGATGGTT
>JANOOU010000631.1:0-3292 GCA_031421475.1 Gammaproteobacteria bacterium
GCCGCTGTCGGCATGGTAATGTTGGGTAAAACCAATATGGATGAATTCGCCATGGGTTCGAGCAACGAAACCAGTTTTTATGGCGCCGTGAAAAACCCCTGGAATACCGCCGCCGTACCGGGTGGCTCCTCCGGTGGTTCGGCTGCGGCAGTCGCCGCCCGCTTAGCACCCATTGCCACCGGCACTGACACCGGCGGTTCGATACGCCAGCCTGCCGCACTGTGTGGCATCACCGGTCTTAAACCCAGTTATGGCCGCGTTTCACGTTACGGCATGATTGCCTTTGCCTCCAGTCTGGATCAGGCCGGACCGATGGCACAAAACGCCGAAGACTGTGCGGTGCTGTTAAACGCCATGTCCGGTTTTGATGAACGCGATTCCACTTCACTCGATCAGGCCGTGCCCGATTATTGCGCCGATCTCAAGCGTGACATCAAGGGATTAAAAATCGGTTTGCCGAAAGAATTTTTTGGCGACGGCATGGCAGCGGGTGTGCGTGAAGTGGTCAACAAAGCCGTAGAACAATATCGCAGCATGGGCGCAGAAATTATTGAAATATCTTTGCCCAATTCGCATTTATCGGTTCCCGTGTACTACGTAGTTGCACCCGCCGAATGCTCATCGAACTTGTCACGCTTCGATGGCGTGCGTTTCGGTTATCGCTGTAAAGATCCACACGATTTAGAAGATTTGTACAAGCGCTCACGCGGCGAAGGTTTTGGCACCGAAGTTAAACGCCGCATCATGATTGGTACTTATGCATTGTCAGCCGGATATTACGATGCCTATTATGTGAAAGCGCAACAACTACGGCGCATGATCAGTGATGACTTCATCCAGGCCTTCAAACAGGTTGATGTCATACTCGGCCCGACTGCGCCGGACATTGCATTCAATATTGGTGAAAAAACCAGCGATCCGGTGGCCATGTACTTATCCGACATCTACACCATTGCCGTAAACCTTGCCGGCTTGCCGGGCATGAGTATACCGGCAGGCTTTAGCAACAACATGCCGGTCGGTTTACAATTGATTGGCAATTATTTTGATGAGAGTCGATTGCTAAATGTGGCGCACCAGTATCAGCAGGCAACCGACTGGCACAAACAAATACCCGAAAATTTTAAATAACATACAGCACTACGCAATCATGAATATAACTGGGGAAGCTCTGATTAAGTCAAAAAAATATGAATGTAGGGCGGATAAGTGCTACGCATCCGCCGATTATTCTGGTGGATGCGCTACGCCCAAAGTTGAATTCTGGCACCCTACGAGACTTAATCAGAGGCTCCCTAAATTTTTATTTGCATTTTCTTTTTTTGTCAGTCTAATCACGAGGCAATAACAAGATGGAATGGGAAACCGTAATCGGTCTTGAAATTCACGCGCAATTAAGCACCCGCAGCAAAATATTTTCTGGTGCGGCGACAGCTTACGGCGCCGAGGCCAACACTCAAGCCTGCGCCGTTGATTTAGGTTTGCCCGGCGTCTTACCTGTATTAAATAAAGAAGTGGTGCGCATGGCTGCCCTGTTTGGTTTGGCAACCCATTCAACTATCGCCAAACGTTCAGTGTTCGCACGCAAAAATTATTTTTATCCAGACTTACCCAAGGGCTACCAGATTTCACAATTCGATTTGCCGATCGTACACACCGGTAAAATCACCATCGAGCTGGAAGACGGCAGCAGCAAAACCATCGGCATTACCCGCGCCCATCTGGAAGAAGATGCTGGCAAATCCCTGCATGAAGATTTTCATGGCATGACCGGCATTGATTTAAATCGTGCCGGCACGCCGTTATTGGAAATTGTATCCGAACCGGAAATGCGCTCGGCCAAAGAAGCTGTCGCCTACATGAAAAAAATTCATGAGCTGGTGCGTTATCTGGGCATCTGCGACGGCAATATGCAGGAAGGCTCCTTCCGTTGCGATGCCAATGTATCGGTACGCCCAAAAGGCCAGGAAAAACTCGGCACCCGCGCCGAATTAAAAAACATCAATTCATTTCGTTTTGTCGAACGCGCCATTAACATTGAAGTGGAACGCCAGATCGATGTGCTGCTCAGCGGCAAAAAAGTTATTCAGGAAACACGCTTATACGATGCCGATAAAGATGAAACCCGTGCCATGCGCAGCAAGGAAGAAGCCAACGACTATCGTTACTTTCCAGACCCTGATTTGTTACCGGTTGAAATCACCGAAGCGTTTATTAACCAGGTTCGCAGCACCATGCCGGAACTGGCCGATGCCAAACGCGAACGTTTTATTTCGCACTATCATTTATCGGAATACGATGCCGGCATACTCACCGGTAACCGCGAGCTTGCCGATTACTTTGAGGCAGTTGCAAAAACCGCTGACACAAAACTCGCTGCCAACTGGATTATTGGCGATGTCAGTGCTCGCCTCAATAAGGAAGACAAAGATATTAATGCTTCGCCGGTAAAGGCCGCCAGTCTCGCCACCCTGCTGGCACGTATCAGCGACAACACACTCTCCGGCAAACTGGCAAAAGAAGTATTCGATGCGATGTGGAATGGCGAAGGTGAAGTTGACGTTATTATCGAAAAACGCGGGCTGAAACAAATTACTGACAGCGGCGCCATTGAATCACTCATAAACGACATCATTGCCAACAACCCGGAACAAGTTGCGCAATATCGTGAAGGCAAGGATAAAGTTTTCGGATTTTTTGTCGGACTGGCAATGAAAGCCTCCCAAGGCAAGGCCAATCCGGCGCAACTCAACGCCATGCTAAAGAAAAAATTAGCGCCCTGACGACATGACTGATAACGACAGGCTTTTTCGTTTCATTATTGAAAACACCAATGTGCGCGGTGAGATGGTGCACCTGGATGCTAGCTGGCAGGCGGTACTGCAACGCTCGCACTACCCGGAAACTGTTCGTAATATTCTTGGCGAAGCATTGGCGGCCTGCGCCTTGCTCGGCGCAACTCTGAAATTCGAAGGTTCGTTGATCATGCAGATTCGCGGTGATGGCCCACTGCATTTACTGGTTGCGCAAGCCACCCCGGAAAATACCATTCGCGGTATTGCCCGTTGGCATGACGAGGTGCCGGAAAAAGATTTGAAAGCCATTTTTGGCCATGCGCAATTGGTCATCACCATTGAGCCGCCCAAAAATAAACCGGGCGGCGAACCTTATCAAGGCATCATCGCATTAGAAGGCGATAAACTTTGTCATGCTATTGAAAATTATTTTCGTCAGTCCGAGCAACTTAATACACGTTTATGGCTGATGGCAGATGGCAAAACCTGCGGCGGCT
>JANOOU010000632.1:0-1721 GCA_031421475.1 Gammaproteobacteria bacterium
TTTCCAGCGCTGCTAAATCCAGCAGATGATCAACCACTTCGCGCAGCCGGTGACTTTCATTGCGAATATTGGCGATAAACTTCGCCTGTTTTTCTCGGGGCATGGATTCATCAAGCAGTTCGGCCGCACCCTGAATGGCGGCTAGCGGACTTTTGAGTTCATGCGTTAACGTATGCAAATAATTCTCAACATAATGTTTGCCTTCTAATTCGGTACGCATGCCTTCCATTGCATTCGCCAGTTGCGCAAGCTCCTTCTCGCGTAATTTTGGAACAGTAACTCGCTGGCCCTGTTGAACCTTAATGGCATACCGGGTTAGCTCGCGAATCGAATGGGTTAGCCAATAGGCAATCAACAAACCCAGCACCAGCGCAACCACCAGTAACCACGCACCTTTTTCCTGGATATTGCGCGTGGCGGCTTCAACAAACGGTTGCACCGTGACGCTGGCCTTGCCGACACTCACCACCGCAATAATTTTATTTCTGGATTTAATGGGCGCCGCGACATACATAATGCTGCTGAATTCGTCTTGCGGATTTTCGCGTGTGGTGCGGGCGCCATACTGGCCTTGCAGGGTGAGATAGACGTCATTCCAGCTCGCATAATTTTTGCCCACATCACGGCCGCGAGAATCATAAATAACAATGCCGTTACGGTCGGTGATATAAACAATAAGATGCGGATCGCGCTTGGTAAAAGACCAGATGACAGCATCAACCTTGCGCGCAGAAAATGCTTTCATATTGTCCGCGAACACACCGTGGTTGATGGTGCCACGCACCACCTCATCCTTAACCACCTCGGCCAGCAGATTGGCTGTATCCACCAACACTTCCTCCAGTGACTGGCGCATGCCGGGCACTAATTCCCGGGTAAAGGAATTCATAACAAACGCCGTGGCTATGCCCACCAGAATGAAATAACCAAGAAAAATGCGAACGCTCAGATTCATAAGCAGTGCAGACTGTAGCCGAGGCCACGGTGAGTTTTGATCGGATCATCTTCATGCACGCGGCGCAACTTCGCGCGCAGGGATTTAATGTGGGTATCCACCACCCGTTCCAGACTGACCTCCGGCTCCTGCCACACCTGATCCATAATTTGTGCGCGCGAAAACACGCGCGTGGGTTGCAGCAAAAACATTTTGAGGATGAGAAATTCATAGCGTGTCAGTTCGAGTGTCTGACCGTGGTAGTGAATTTGCGCCTGCCATTCATCCAGCGTAAAGCCGTGGGTATTTTTAACGGGCGTCGCGGCCTGAGCAGGCATCGCAACGCGCCTTAAAATGGTCTTGATGCGTGCAACCAGCTCACGCGGACTAAAAGGTTTGCTAACATAATCATCCGCGCCGATTTCAAGACCGACAATGCGGTCAATTTCTTCGTTACGTGCGGTCAGGAAAATAATCGGTACCGTAGAGAACAGGCGGATGGTTTTGCAAAATTCAAATCCATTGCCGTCTGCAAGGCCTACATCGAGAACCACGAGCGCAACACTGCTATCCGCCCGCAGCCGCTCAACGCCCTCTTGACCCAACGCACACCAATGGAAAATAAAGCCTTCCGTTTCGAGCGCATAAACGACTGTATCGGCAATGGCCGCTTCATCTTCGATGAGTAAGATTGTTTGCAAGGGGTGCTCCTGAAAATGTTTTAGCCCGGATATTGCATCAAACCTGACTTAGTGCCTGTTTCCTGAAAAGTTTTTCTGATTTTGAA
>JANOOU010000633.1:0-2341 GCA_031421475.1 Gammaproteobacteria bacterium
TCACCGTGCCTGGCGTGACAATGCGCATGACTTTGCGTTCAACCGGGCCCTTGGATGTAGCCGGATCTCCTACCTGTTCACAGATTGCGACGGACTGGCCTTGTTTGATTAATTTCGCCAGATAATTATCTGCCGAATGATACGGTATCCCTGCCATGGGTATGGCTTCGCCATTGGATTTGCCACGCGCAGTAAGGGTGATGTCGAGCAGGGCGGCGGCCTTGCGCGCATCATCGAAAAACAGTTCGTAAAAATCGCCCATGCGATAGAACAATAAAATGTCGGGATGCGCAGCCTTTATTTTCAAGTACTGCTGCATCATGGGGGTGTGTTGGGATGTGTCGGTCATGGCGGGGGAGTTTAACAGGCTGCTGCAAAACTGGTATTCGGGTTAAAGCAAAAACTTTTGACGCGAAGACGCAAAGTTGCAAAGGATGGGAAGATTGAGTCCTCGTTTCTCGTTCCCATGCTCAGCGTGGGAATGCGTAAGGTGTTCAGGTGGCGGTATGGGTTCCCACGCGGAGCATGGGAACCAGAAAATAACATTCTTTGCGCCTTTGCGTTAAGGCTTTTGAATTCGACAGGCTGCTAGAATCGCAATATGAATGAACAATCATTACAACAATTCGCGCAGCAGCTGGGTGTACAACTGGTTGCGCAAAAACTAACCCTCGCCACCGCCGAATCCTGCACCGGCGGCTGGCTATCGAAAATTATCACCGACATTGACGGCAGTTCGCGCTGGTTTGAGTGCGCGCTGGTGACTTACAGTAATCAGAGCAAGCAGGATTTACTCGGTGTATCGCAAACCTCGCTGGATCAATTTGGCGCCGTGAGCCAAGCGGTGGTGAACGAAATGGTGCTGGGCCTGCTGGATCGTTGCCATGCCCATCTGGGTGTATCGATTAGCGGCATTGCCGGGCCGGGTGGCGGCACCGCTGACAAACCGGTAGGCACGGTGTGGATCGCCTGGGCCAAACCGGGGCGGGTGATTGAATCGATTAAATTTGAGTTCGCCGGTGACCGCGGGCAAGTGAGATGGCAAGCCGTTGAAGCCGCCTTGAAAGGTGTGCAGCGGTTACTCACCCATGGTTGAGCCAGCACCGACCCGACGTTTGTTTTTTGCGTTATGGCCGGATGCTGCGGTGCGCAGTGAAATCATCCGGCAGTTTGAGCAGATGCCGCAATTTGGGATGCAGGCTCACAACATGCAGCCGAATAATTTACATCTCACGTTGCATTTTATGGGCAATGTTGCAGCCGATCAGGCGGGTTGCATGCAGCGCGCGGCGCAAACACTTCGTGGTGCCGCATTTGATGTGCAGCTGGATACAGTCGGTTATTTCCAGCAGCCAAAAATTTTCTGGATGGGCTGCTCGGACATGTCGGCTGGCATGCAGGCTTTGCATCAACAACTGGCTGACGCCTTGTTACCATGTGATTACCGCGCCGAGTCACGACCCTTCACACCGCATGTAACCTTGCTGCGAAAGCTGTCTGAGCCGGGTGAGCTTATTGCCTTTAAATCCATTCTCTGGTCGGTGAAAGCCTTCTCGCTGATTGAATCCTTGCCGTCGTCCGATGACGTGATATATCGTCCCCTGGAAAATTATTTTCTATTAAGTGCTTGACGTAATGTCAAACGTTCTCTAATCTTTCTCAACGAGAACTTATAGAGAACGAATCGGTGATTTCTGACAGCCAACGCAAAACGCTAGAATTCATCCGCCAGTATGTGACGGAAAACGGCTATGCACCCAAGTTGCACGAGATTGCCGATGGTATCGGCATCAAGTCGCGCGGTGTGGTGCATCGTTATGTACAAGCCTTAACGGATCAGGGTTATCTGGAGCATGAGCCGGGCAAACATCGCGGCTTGCACCTGGCCGATGCAGAGGATGCCGCCGCCGTGTTTACACTGCCATTGCTCGGCAAGATTGCAGCCGGTATGCCGATTCAGGCCATACCCGGCCAGGATGAAATCAATCTGTCCGAATTCTTTCTCGGCCCAGGCCGGTTTGCACTGAAGGTGCAAGGCTCCTCCATGATTGATGCCGGCATACTCGATGGCGATGTGGCCGTGATCAAGCAGCAGAACCATGCCCGCAGTGGCGAGATCGTGGTGGCTTTAATCGATAACGACGAAGCCACCCTCAAAACCATTAAATACCAGAATGGACTGGTACAACTGATACCGGCTAATGCCCGCATGCAAGCCATGGTTTTTGAACCGCAGCGGGTGCAGGTACAAGGTGTATTGGTAGGATCATTCAGACGATATTGAAGGCATGTCGCGTAGCGACACAAACTTACCCTCGCCCATTTCGGGAGAGGGGGAACC
>JANOOU010000634.1:0-11831 GCA_031421475.1 Gammaproteobacteria bacterium
AACAAATTTCGGCTGAAGATTTACAGCTGTATTATCAAATTGGTTTGATCGGTCGCCGCGATCTACCGCTGGCACCGGATGCGCGCAGTGGATTTGAAATGGTGTTGTTGCGCATGCTGGCGTTTCGTCCGGCGGCAGAAAGTGTGCGGCCGGTTGTGCCATCGGGTACGTCCTCCTCGACAGCAACCGGTCCGGCCGTGACTACGGTTTCAGCCCCAGTGGCTTCCACGCCTCAACCACCTGCCGCGAGAGCGGAGCGGGTAGCAGAATCATCTCCGAAGATCTCATTCACGGGCGATTGGCCGGGCATGATAGAAGCCATCAACCCCAAAGGTATGGTGCGTCAGCTGGCGGTCAATTGTGTGCTGCAAAATTACAGCGGCAACGAAATTAACTTACTGCTGAATCAGGAACATAAAAATCTGCTCAATGCCGGTATGCAAAGCAAATTACAGGAATTGCTCAGCAACTGGCTCGGCGCAAAAATTCGTTTGCAAATAGATATAGGTGCAGTGGCCAGTGAAACCCCGGCGCAAACTTCGCAGCGGAACGTAACGGAAAAACAACAGGCGGCGCTGCAATCCATTGCGCAAGATCCGCTGGTGCAGGCGTTAAAAGAAAATTTTGGCGCCGAACTGGTGCCGAATTCGATACGCACGATTGAATAATTATTGAATCTGAATATATTCAAGTTACGTTGTGTGTAAAGTAGGGTGGATAAGCGCAGTGCATCCACCAAAAATAATCGGCGGATGCGTTGCACTTATCCGCCCTACAGTTTTCGGTTGGGTACTACATATTCTGACAGGCATTTGAAAATCGGGAGAGAAACATGAAAGGCAATATTGGTAATTTAATGAAGCAAGCGCAAAAAATGCAGGCCGACATGCAGAAGGCGCAGGAAGAACTGGCGAATATGGAAATAGAAGGGCAGAGCGGCGGCGGCATGGTGAAGGTGTTAATGAATGGCCGTCATGAAGTGCGACGCGTATCCATTGACGAAAGCTTAATGAAAGATGACAAGGACATGCTCGAAGATTTACTGGCCGCTGCGGTGAACGACGCGGTGCGTCGTATCGAACAGACGTCGTCAGAGAAAATGTCGGGCCTGACTGCGGGATTAAATTTACCCGGCGGCCTCAAGCTACCGTTCTGATCACTGATGACGCAATCGGTGTTGTTAATGCAATTAATGGAAGCGCTGCGCTGCTTGCCCGGTGTGGGTCCCAAGTCGGCACAACGCATGGCGTTTCAGTTACTCGAACGCAATCGCCAGGGCGCGCTACGTTTGGCAGATGCCTTGCAATCCGCGGTCGAGCATATTGGTCATTGCAGTCAGTGCCGTACGCTTAGCGAACACGACGTGTGTGCGATGTGCAGTGACACCCGGCGTGATACTCATTTGTTATGCATTGTTGAAACGCCAGTGGATGTATTGGCAATTGAACAGGCTACCGGTTTCAAGGGCCAGTATTTTGTATTGATGGGGCATTTGTCGCCGCTGGATGGCATTGGTCCGGCAGAACTTGGGCTGGATAAACTTGAGGCACGTTTAAAAGCGGGCGGCATCAGTGAAATTATTCTCGCCACCAATCCCACGGTAGAAGGCGAAACCACTGCGCATTATATTGCCGGCATGGCGGCCGATTACAGTATTGAAGCCAGCCGGCTGGCGCATGGCATACCGTTGGGTGGTGAGCTGGAATACATTGATGGCGGCACACTGGCACATGCGTTTTCCGGGCGGCGGGTGATTCGGTGAACGGGGTTCGGAACCTCATTCCCCGGTGCCGGGACCCAGATGCCATGGATGTCAATGGTCAAGGTTTGTGCTGACCGGCATCACCACTCGCCTGTTTGAGTGAGGCAGGCCACCATCACGATAGCTATACTCACCACACTTTCCGTTGCCCGGTGCAACAAATGACTGAACTTGTCCTATCGGACTTCGCTAGCCCATTGCTCGGTCGTTACACCCAGCCACCCCGCAATACACGTAACGAAGACGCCCATACTAAAGCCTCCAAGACACGCGAATCACCGAGTGAAGTCGAACGTGTGGTGAGTGGTGAAGTGCTCACTGCCAGTGAAAGTACCTACAGTCATCTTAATAATACCCAAAGCCGTTTTAGCCAAAGCCGTGACACCGCATCGGGCTTCACGGAACAGCCACGCCGACACAGCATGCAGGCTGCCATCCAGATCTTTCGTGACAACGAAGCCATGGTGGTCGAACAGAATCGCGCAGTGCAGGTGTCGGGCATTATCGATGAATATGCTTGATGCTATGATGCGTACCATCCTACTTTAAACTCAAAAACATTCCGGCAGGACATAAAATGACCGACTGCATCTTCTGCAAAATTGCTGCGGGCAAAATTCCCGCAAATGTTATTTATCAAAATGAACAGGTACTCGCGTTTCGCGATCTCAACCCGCAAGCGCCGACGCATGTTCTAGTGATACCTAAAAAACACATCGCCACCACCAACGACATCGCTGAAGTCGATGCGACTTTAATCGGCAATATGTATCTCGCCGCCAAGCAGGTTGCAAAAGACGAAGGCATTGCCGACAGTGGCTATCGCACGGTGATGAACTGCAATCGCGGCGCCGGGCAGACGGTGTTTCATATTCATTTGCATGTGCTGGGCGGCAGGGTGATGAGTTGGCCGCCGGGTTAAAAAGTCATTACACGGCTGAAGCTTCACAATTTCCGGCGTGTTCAAAAATTCGATGTTGAGTTCAATAAGAAACTTAACGATTCCGACGTTTGAGATATTTCTTTGCCATCCCGCAGGCTTCCGGGTCGGGTGCTTAGCCCGCCCGGATGTTGGCTGGCATTTTCTCCGATAGGCAGATTTAACAGTGTTCGCCTTATGGTTTTGGCGAGGAATTGGCCGAAGAAAATTTCAATCTCCGGAATGGTGCGCAAAGCGTTCAGGTAGCTGTGGGTCGTCCTATGGGCTAGCTGCGTGTTTGATGTACCGTTACCAGTTTTTTGGTGGTTTGCGGCTGCTGTGAAACACACGAAGAATTTCGAGGGTGTTAGTTCGCGGACGAATGCGATAGGGAATGATGTAACGCGTTTTTTGTACAACCAGTTCACGCGTGCCGGGGATTCTGCCGGGCTGACCTGACGCCGGATTATCAATAAGGTGCGAGATGGCCTGGTGTATGCGCTGCATGATCATTCTGGCAGCGGCGGGATCGGATTGGGCGATGTAGTTAAGTTCCTGATCAAGATTTAGCAGTGCATTCCTTAGCCATTTAATCTCCATTTGCACCCCACTTGCTGAAAACATTGTTCACTTCCTGAGCAGAAGCAAAATCCCCGTTATCAGCTTCCTTGAGCGCGCTTTGAATTTCCTGAATCTGCCACTCATTCAGTTCAATAAATTCACGAATTGCTTCTGTTGCCAGAAAAGACTTGGAGCGGTGGGTGGCTTCTGATAGCTGATCGAGTCGTTCTTTGAGTTCGGGCTCAAGTCGGATAGTCATGGTGGTTGACATAGGGATGTCTCACATTGTGTACAAGTGAATGCACTATAGCACATTCAAGGGTGGGCCAATATTTTCGCCTTGCAACCGAACGGCTTGATCAGTAGTATTCCCCACCCTGAATCCGCTGTGCGGATTGGGTTTATTTAGGCGCATAGCTCAGTTGGTTAGAGCACCACCTTGACATGGTGGGGGTCGGTGGTTCGAGTCCACTTGCGCCTACCAATTCTTTTCGTTACTTTTGCTTCACCTGTCATTGGTCACTCGTAGCGATCAATGCGTAATGTGCATGGCCCTTGGTGTGGGTCATCACCACTGAAAACCGGGAGTCCCTATGCCAATCATTACCCTGCCTGACGGTAGTCAGCGCACTTTTGCATCCCCTGTATCGGTTTACGATGTAGCCGCCGAAATCGGCCCTGGCCTGGCGAAAGCGGCGTTGGCGGGCAAGGTGGATGGCAAGCTCGTTGATACCTCGCATGTTATTAACACGGACGTGCAACTTTCCATCATCACCGAAAAAAGCGACGAAGGCCTGGAAGTGATTCGTCACTCCGCGGCGCATTTGCTGGCGCAGGCGGTGAAGGCTTTATATCCCACGGCGCAAATCACCATCGGCCCGGTTATCGTCGATGGTTTTTATTACGATATTGATTGCGAAACCCGGTTTACGCCCGAGGTGCTGGCCGCTATTGAAGCCAAAATGGAAGAACTGGCGACGGCTGATTTCAAGGTGACGCGTTCCGTGATGACACGTGACGCGGCGGTGACGTTTTTCCGCAGCATGGGCGAAGAATATAAAGCGCAGATTATCGAAGACATTCCGGCCAGTGATGAATTGTCGCTGTACAAGCAGGGCGATTTTACCGACCTGTGCCGTGGCCCGCATGTGCCCAGCACCGGGCGTTTAAAAGCTTTTAAATTGACCAAGCTGGCCGGTGCTTACTGGCGTGGCGATTCCAAAAACAAAATGTTGCAGCGTATTTACGGCACTGCCTGGGCCGATAAAAAACAGCTCAAGGCTTATTTGCATCGCATTGAAGAAGCTGAAAAACGCGATCACCGGAAAATTGGCAAGCAACTGGGGTTGTTCCATACCCAGGAAGAAGCGCCGGGCATGGTGTTCTGGCACAAGAACGGCTGGGATATTTATCTCACCGTGCAGCAGTACATTCGTAACCGTCTGCGCGATCACGGCTATCAGGAAATTCATACGCCGATGGTTGTGGATCGCTCCTTGTGGGAGCGTTCCGGTCATTGGGAAAAATTTCACACCATGATGTTTACCACCCAGTCGGAGAGCCGTGAATACGCGGTGAAGCCGATGAACTGCCCCTGTCATATTCAGGTGTTTAATCAGGGTTTGAAGTCGTATCGTGATTTGCCGTTGCGGCTAGCCGAGTTTGGTTCCTGCCACCGCAATGAGCCTTCGGGCACCTTGCATGGCTTGATGCGGGTACGTAATTTTGTACAGGACGATGCGCATATTTTTTGTACCGAGAATCAGATCCAGGAAGAGGTTTCCAACTTTATTGACCTGACCTTTGATGTGTACAAGGACTTTGGCTTCGAGAATATCGAAATCGCCCTCTCTACTCGTCCAGAGCAGCGCGTGGGTTCAGATGAAATCTGGGACAAGGCGGAAAAGGCACTGGCCGATTCGCTCAACGCTAAGGGCCTGGCCTTTAAGTTGCAACCGGGTGAAGGCGCGTTTTATGGGCCTAAAATCGAATTTACCTTACGGGATTGTCTGGAGCGTGGCTGGCAATGTGGCACGGTACAGGTCGATTTTTCCATGCCGGGTCGGCTCGATGCGCAATATGTTGACGAAGACGGCAGCCGCAAGGTGCCGGTGATGTTGCATCGCGCCATACTCGGTTCGCTGGAGCGCTTCATCGGTATTTTAATCGAGCACCACGAAGGTAAATTCCCGGTTTGGCTGGCGCCTGTTCATGCCGTGGTCATGAATATCACCGATAATCAGGCCGATTTTGCCCGCGAAGTGGAAAAAAATCTAAGCAGCCAAGGATTTAAAGTCAAGTCGGACTTGAGAAATGAGAAGATCGGCTTTAAAATCCGCGAGCACACAATACAGCGCGTTCCCTATATGCTGGTTATCGGCGATAGGGAACTTGAGAATCAAAGCGTCGCCGTGCGTTCTCGTGACGGCAAAGATCTGGGTTCGATGAAGGTTAACGACATCGCCGCCCGCCTTGCTGAAGTCATCAAGAACCGCGGTTTCGCCATTTCTGAGGGTTAATAATATCGCCGCCGAAAAACCAGTTCGCAAGAACGAAATGATCACCGTGCCAGAAGTGCGGGTGATCGATAACGAAGGTAACCAGCTGGGTGTTTTGAACACCCGTAAGGCCATTGAACTGGCTGCCGAAGCTGGGCTTGATCTGGTCGAAGTATCGCCAACTGCCGAGCCACCGGTTTGCCGCATTATGGATTTCGGCAAATACAAGTTCGAAATCGGCAAAAAGCAGCAGGCCGCCAAGAAGAAGCAGAAACAGGTACAGATTAAGGAAATCAAATTCCGTCCTCGTACCGAAGAGGGTGATTACAACACCAAGTTGCGTCACCTGCGCGAGTTTCTGGAAGAAGGCGATAAAGCCAAAATTACCCTGCGTTACCGTGGCCGGGAATTTGCGCATCCCGAGCTCGGTATGCAATTGCTGGAACGTGTTGCCAAGGATCTCGAAGAATTGAGTATCGTGGAGCAAATGCCAAAAATGGAAGGTCGGCAAATGGTGATGATGTTGTCACCTAAAAAGAAAGCCTAGGAGGCAAGAATTTCAGTCAGTAATGACTGAACGCGGTTTACCAGAATCCGCGCCGACGAGTTACAAAAACCCGGCGGAAAAAATTCGGAATAATCACCCTGTATCTGCCTGGCAATATCGCTATGGTTGGGTCCGGGTCTGTTAAAGCATTATTGGAGCAATTCAATGCCTAAGATGAAAACTAACAGCGGCGCGTCCAAACGCTTCCGCCGTACCGGTAATGGCGGTTTAAAGCGCGGTTCAGCTTTCCGTCGTCATATTCTGACCAAAAAATCCACCAAACGTAAACGTCATTTGCGTGAAGCAACACAGGTTGCAGCTGTTGATATGCGAATGATGAATCGTTTGTTGCCTTATAACTGAGGAGGTCTGAATCATGGCTAGAGTTAAACGTGGCACGCAGGCGCGAGCCCATCACAAAAAAGTTTTAGATAAAGCCAAAGGTTATTATGGCGCACGCAGCAGTACATTTCGTACGGCTACCCAGGCTGTAACCAAGGCAGGACAATATGCATTCCGCGACCGTCGCGTTAAAAAACGTGAATTTCGTGCATTGTGGATTGTGCGTATCAATGCCGCAGCACGTGAATTTGGTTTGTCATACAGCCGACTGGTCGACGGTTTGAATAAGGCCTCTATCGAAATCGACCGTAAGGTGATGGCTGATATGGCCGTATTCGACAAAATCGGTTTCGGTCAGTTAGTCGAAAAAGCCAAGGCTGGTCTTGCTGCATAATATTTTGATTTCGGATTTTTATTTATAAGGTCGGAATCAAATCAGTAGTCGTAGCGAAAGGGGAAAAGACCCGCTCTTTTCCCCTTTTTTATTTTGTGTTTCTCACTCGATATAAAAAATATGACTGAATTACAGAATATGTTGTCGCAGGCATTGCAAGAAGTGGCCGATGCGGCTGATTTGCAACAGCTGGATCAGGCGCGCGTAAAGTATCTGGGCAAACAAGGTCAGTTTACGGCGCAGTTAAAAGCACTGGGCCAAATGCCGGCTGAGCAACGCAAGGATGCCGGGCAGATTATTAACGATGCCAAAAATGCTTTTCAAATCACATTAGATGCACGCAAGACGTTGCTTGAAGCCGCGGCGCTCAGTGCACAACTGGCCTCCAATTCAGTGGATGTCACCTTGCCGGGACGCGGTCAATCGACCGGTGGTTTGCATCCGGTGACGCGCACCATGGAGCGCATCGAACAAATTTTTGCGCGCCTGGGATTTGATATTGTTGAAGGCCCGGAAATTGAAGATGATTATCATAATTTTGAAGCCTTGAATATTCCTTCGCATCACCCGGCGCGTGCCATGCACGATACGTTTTATTTTAATGCCGGTACTTTGCTGCGCACCCACACGTCTCCTGTTCAAATTCGCGAAATGGAAAGCGGTAAACCGCCGTTGCGTTTAATTGCACCAGGCCGCGTGTATCGTTGTGATTCGGATTTAACGCACACTCCCATGTTTCACCAGGTGGAAGGTTTGATGGTGGACCGTGAAGTCAGCTTTTCGGATTTAATGGGTACGCTGGCCGAATTTTTACGTTTGTTTTTTGAAAACGATGCATTGCAAACACGTTTTCGCCCGTCTTATTTTCCGTTTACCGAACCCTCATCGGAAGTGGATATTCAATGTGTGATGTGTGGCGGCGACGGTTGCCGTGTATGCAAGCAAACCGGCTGGCTGGAAGTGCTGGGCTGTGGCATGGTGCATCCCCGAGTATTTGAACATGTCGGTATAGATAACGAGCAATTCACCGGATATGCCTTTGGCATGGGCGTTGAACGTTTGGCAATGTTACGTTATGGCGTAAATGATTTACGTCTGTTCTTTGAAAACGATCTGCGTTTTCTCAAACAGTTTTCTTGAGGCGTTCACATGAAATTCAGTGAAACATGGTTGCGAGAATGGGTGAATCCGCCGCTGGATACATCCGCGCTGGTGGCTCAACTTACCATGGCAGGTATTGAAGTGGATGCGGTGACACCAGTCGCCGGTGATTTTACCGGCGTGGTGGTGGCGCAGGTGGTGTCATTAAACAAGCATCCCGATGCCGACAAATTAAATGTGTGTCAGGTGAGTACCGGCAGCGGTGAATTGCTGCAAATTGTGTGCGGCGCCAGTAATGTGCGTGCCGGTATGAAAATACCGCTGGCAACCATTGGTGCGGTATTGCCCGGTGATTTTAAAATTAAACAATCCAAATTACGCGGCGTTGAATCGTTTGGCATGTTGTGTTCTGAAAAAGAACTGGGGCTGGCGGAAACCTCGCAAGGCTTGATGGAATTTTCTGATGATGCACCGCTTGGCCAAAATGTTCGCCAATATTTGCAACTGGATGATCAATGTATTGAAGTGGATTTAACACCCAATCGCAGTGATTGTTTAAGTATTGCCGGTATTGCGCGTGAACTGGGTGTGTTGAACCAGTGTGATGTGAATGCCATCCAGATCAAGCCGGTTGCGGCGAGCATTAAAGATGTTTTAAATGTTGAAGTAACAGCAACACAGGCTTGCCCACGTTATCTCTCGCGCATTGTTAAAAATATTAATAGTGCAGCCAGTACGCCTTTGTGGATGGTGGAACGTTTACGACGCTCCGGCATTCGCAGCCTGGGGCCGGTGGTGGATGTCACCAATTATGTGATGCTGGAACTCGGGCAGCCGATGCATGCATTTGATCTGGATAGTTTGCAAGGTGGTATTCAGGTGCGTTTGGCGCGCGTCGATGAAAAAATTACTTTGCTGGATGGCAAATCCATTGTTTTAAATCCGCAAACACTCATCATAGCCGATACCCAAAAACCCTTGGCGATAGCTGGCATTATGGGTGGCGAAGGTTCGGGTGTAACAGGTGCTACAAAAAATGTATTGCTGGAATGTGCGTTTTTCGCACCCTTGGCGATTGCTGGCCGTGCACGTGAATTGGGTTTGCACACCGATTCATCACATCGTTTTGAGCGGGGCGTGGATCCTGCCTTGCAGACGTCTGCCATGGAAAGAGCGACACAATTATTGCTGGATATTAGTGGTGGCCAGGCCGGGCCCATCACTGAAAAAATAACGTCGGCAACCTTGCCCAAACCGGCGCCAATTTTGTTGCGCCATGCGCGTATCAAACGCTTGCTCGGCATTCAGTTTGATGATGCCGAAGTGCGACAAATTCTGGGCCGTTTGGGCATGCAGATCAAAGCGGCGGGTAATGACTGGCAAATTACGCCACCCGCTTCGCGTTTTGATATTGCCATTGAAGCCGATTTAATCGAAGAGTTAATCCGGGTACGTGGCTACAACACCATTCCACGCACCCTGCCGCGTTATCAGCCCGAGATGAAAGCGGTGAGCGAGTCGGTGTTGCTGCGTTCGTCCTTGCGCCGTGTGCTGGTAGACCGTGGTTACCATGAAGTGATTACCTACAGCTTTGTCGATCCGCAATGGCAGGCGGCGATTGATCCGTCTATTAAACCGATGGTTCTGGCGAATCCGATCTCGTCCGATTTGTCAGCCATGCGCACGAGTTTGTGGCCAGGCTTGCTGAAAATTGCTTTATACAATCTTAATCGCCAGCAACCGCGTATTCGTTTATTTGAAACCGGGCTGGTGTACATCCAAGGTGATGATGGGCTACAGCAGCAAGCCCGCATTGCCGGTTTGATTTGTGGCGACAGCGCACCGGAGCAATGGGGCGAGGTGGCGCGTCCGGTGGATTTTTATGATATCAAGAGTGATGTTGAAGCGCTGCTGGCGCAAACATGTGGTGTCATTACCTTTGAGAGCCTGGCGCATTTCGCCCTGCATCCCGGGCAATCGGCATGTATCAAACGTGATGGAGTCATCATTGGCTGGGTAGGCGCCTTGCATCCTCAGGCACAGAAGGTGCTGGATATAGCGGCACAGGTGTACGTGTTCGAGCTGGATCAGAAACAAATTCTGCAGGCTGAGGTACCCGCTTTTAGCCCCCTGTCCAAATTCCCCGAAGTGCGCCGGGATATCGCCATACTGGTTGGCCATGATGTTTTGGCGGCGTCGATCATGGCAGAAATACGGGCAGTAGCGAGTAATGAATTGACGGAAGTGACTTTATTTGACGTGTATACTGGCAAAGGCGTAGAAAATGGACTAAAAAGTGTTGCTTTAGGATTGATTTTACAAGGTTTTTCACGCACTCTTACGGATGAGGATGTCGATTCGGAGGTGGTGAAGATCATCGAATCTCTCCGACAAAAATTCGGTGCTACACTCCGGGAGTGAAAATGGCATTAACCAAGGCGGAAATGGCCGAGCGTCTGTTTGACGACTTAGGCTTGAATAAACGTGAAGCAAAAGAACTGGTCGAGTTGTTTTTCGAAGAAGTCAGAAACTCTTTGGAGAATGCTTACAACGTCAAGCTTTCAGGGTTTGGGAATTTTACTCTACGCGATAAAACCCAGCGCCCGGGACGAAACCCCAAAACGGGTGAGGAAATCCCGATCTGTGCACGCCGTGTCGTGACTTTTAGACCGGGTCAAAAATTAAAACAACGAGTGGAAGAGTATGCTGGAAGCCAGCAACAATAACGAATTACCCGTGATCCCCAACAAGCGCTACTTCACCATTGGTGAGGTCAGTGACTTGTGTGGCGTGAAACCCCACGTATTACGTTATTGGGAGCAGGAATTTACCCAGCTCAAGCCGGTTAAGCGTCGCGGCAATCGCCGTTACTATCAGCGTCATGACGTTGTGCTGATTCGCCAGATCCGCAGTCTGTTATACGACCAGGGCTTCACCATCGGTGGCGCACGTCAGCAACTTGTAGTTGACCCTTTGGCGGTTGAAGCTGTAGCGAATGGTGTGAGCCAGGGCCATGTGATACGTCAGCTTCGCATGGAGCTGGAAGATATGCTGCAAGTGCTAAAAAAGTAATTTGTTACGCGCTTTCATTCATCCCCGCATCTTTTACCTAACGACAATCTAGTGTATTCTCCGCGCCTCATCGGGGCGTAGCGCAGCCTGGTAGCGCACTTGACTGGGGGTCAAGTGGTCAGAGGTTCAAATCCTCTCGTCCCGACCAATTAAATCAATAGCTTAGCTCGTTTCGATGTGATCAAAAAATGAGCGTTTCCGTAAATAGTCGGTAAATCCACCAAATTTCATTCACTTCGGTGGTTCCACTTTTTCCAGCTTACGTTTGTAAATCTCCTGCATCTCACCGAAGCGGTGCCCGGCTGAATTCTGGTGTATTACCTGGTCAGAAATGTCCTTGGCTTTCAGATCATGTCGAGCGAAGGGTTCGAAGTTTGGATTTTCCCGCTTGGCTGCTTTCATCATCTTGTCCCATGGATTACGCAGTTTTTCTTTAGTGATGCGTTCGCCTTTGTCGTTATGTAATAAATATTTGCAAGACGTTTCGGTATTCATCGCCTCCGTTACAACAGCGCGTAATCTTGGCGACCATTTAACGATATTGGATTTGCTGCCTTTGAGGCGACTCACAATGATGCCATCATCTGAAAGTGTGGTTGTGTCAGCAAGCTGGTGGTTACCCGTGCGTATGTATC
>JANOOU010000635.1:0-8578 GCA_031421475.1 Gammaproteobacteria bacterium
TGATTTAGGTTTTATTCAGACACTGGAACCACGGTTATTTTATTTAAATGTTCCTTATGATGATCAATCAGACATCCCCTTATTCGACACCGGTAATCTCGATTTCAGTTTTTCCCAGTTCTTTCGCGAAAATCGCTTTAACGGCATTGATCGCATCGGTGATACACAACAAATTACCGCCGCTCTTACCACGCGTTTTCTCAACCAGTCTGATGGCACCGAATTCCTCAGTCTGAGTGGCGGACAAATCTACTACAACCAGGATCGCCGCGTCTCTCTTTACTACAGGGACGACCCTCCCCCCCCCATCGCCCCTGTGACGGACACACGTTCCGATATTCTCGGTGAAGCCAGTGCGCACTTTGGCAACTGGCGTGCCCGCAACACGGTGCAATGGGATGGTGTCAGCCGCGAAGCGGAACGCCGGAATTTTTTATTGCAATATCGCAGCGATAATCGTCACATTTTTAACGTGGGTTATCGTTTTTTACGTGACAATGTCGCCGACACGCTGGAACAAACCGACCTGTCACTGGTCTGGCCTCTAACAAAACGTTATACCCTGTTGTCACGCTGGAATTATTCCAAAACTGAAAATCGCGATCTCGATATGCTGACAGGCATTGAATATGAATCCTGCTGCTGGGCCATGCGATTGATATCGCGGCGATTCTTGCAAGATGACAACAACTATGAACGTTCTGTCATGTTGCAAATTATTTTTAAAGGCCTGGGCAGCGCAGGCGACAAAAAGGCATCGCAGATACTTGAGCGTGCTATTCTTGGCTACCAATCGGATGATAACTAATATGAATTTTTTTCTACGCCAACTGCTTTGTTTGGCCTGTTTAATTTCGTCGTCGGCTATTGCCGCACCCCAAAAACTCGACAGCATTGTCGCCGTAGTCAATGACGGCATTATTACTGATCATGAACTCGGATTAAGGGTACAGGATTTCAAACGCCAAATGGCTGACAATGAGGTATCTTTACCTGATCAGGACACACTTCGCCGTCAGGTACTGGAACGCATGATCGTTGACGAAGTGCAACTGCAGCTGGCGAAAACACAAGGTATACGCATTGATGATCTGGGGCTCAATCGCGTACTGGAAGGCATGGCGCGCAATAACAAAAAAAGCCTAGATGAAATGCGCAGTATTTTGCAGCAACAAGGTGTTAGCTACGAAATTTTCCGCGAACAAACGCGCCGCGATTTAATGATACGCGAGTTACAAAAACGCATGGTTTTTGATCGCATTCAAATTCCAGACCATGAAATAAATCAATTTCTGGATCAACAGAAACAAGACGGTGGCAACGAAAAATATCACCTTGCCCATATTCTTATTGCGACACCCGAAAACGCGACGCCGGATGACATACGCATGGCACATGATCAAGCCAATAAAGTACTGGCACACTTGCAATCCGGCGAATCATTTCGTGAAGTGGCGTTTCGCTTTTCGCAAGGTCGCCAGGCCCTTGAAGGTGGTGATCTAGGCTGGCGCTCAGCCGCAGAATTACCACCACTGTTTATCGATGCCGCAAAAAACCTCAACAAAGGCGATGTCAGCACCGCCCTGCGCAGCGCCAGTGGTTTTCACATTATTCAGCTCATCGATAAACAAAATTCAAAAATTGTGGTGGATCAAACCCACGCTCGGCACATTTTATTACGCAGCGACATGGTGACCAGTGATGAACAAATTCTGAAATCGCTACAATCCATTAAACAACGCCTAGACAAGGGCGAAGATTTTGCCAAGCTGGCAACTGAATTTTCACAAGATCCCGGCACCAAAAATAATGGCGGTGATCTGGGATGGTCCAGCAGCGGGCAATTTGTACCGCAATTTGAAAAAGTGATGGGCAGTCTGAACCCAGGCCAGATATCAGAACCCTTCAGCAGTCCCTTCGGCTGGCATATTCTGCAAGTGCTTGAACGTCGCCAACAAGACCATACCGAACAACAAAATCGCGACCGCGCCGAGCTTGCCCTACGTGAACGCAAGGCCGATGAAGAACTCCAGCTTTGGCTGCGTCGCGTTCGTGATGAAGCCTATATTGAATATCGTGAAAAAATTGCTGAAGAATAATTTTTACGCTTCATCACCCCATAAAATCGAAAATATTAACAGCCATGTCACCCCTCATACTCATCACGCCCGGTGAACCAGCTGGTATAGGCCCGGACATCCTATTGGCACTGGCACAACAACCTATTGATGCACGTGTGCTGTGCATAGCCGATCCTTTTTTATTGCACAGCCGTGCTGCGATGTTGCGTCTCAATATCGATATTCACACGGTAAATGACGCCGCATTAACGCCTGTACATCTGCCAGGTAATCTATCTGTACTTCCCGTATCCCTGCATAAACCGGTGACACCAGGAGAACTGGATCGCCGCAATGCAGCCTACGTGCTACAGTGTCTGGACATTGCCGTCGCGCTTATTCAACAAGAAATTGCGGACGCAATGGTTACAGGCCCGGTACACAAGGGAGTCATCAATGATGCTGGCATCGCTTTTACCGGCCATACGGAATATCTCGCCGCCTTGTCGGGTGGTACGCCGGTTATGATGCTGGCCAGTCAATATCTTCCAGGTAAACAACTACGCGTTGCACTAGCCACCATACATTTACCGTTATCCGCTGTCAGCGCAGCCATTACACCGGCTGTTCTGGAGCAGGTGATTCGAATATTACACAGGGATTTGCGCGACAAGTTTGCGATAGCCAAGCCCCGAATACTGGTCTGCGGACTTAACCCACATGCCGGTGAAAACGGCCATCTGGGCCGCGAGGAAATTGATGTGATCGAACCGGTTTTAAATCGATTACGGCAGGAACATTACCTGTTAACCGGCCCACTCCCGGCCGACACCTTATTCACCGCAAAATATCTTGATCATGCCGACGCCGTTCTAGCCATGTACCACGATCAAGGATTACCGGTTTTGAAATTCAGCAGCTTTGGCAAAGCCATCAACATCACCCTCGGCCTGCCCATTATTCGCACCTCGGTTGACCACGGTACAGCACTCGATCTGGCCGGCACCGGCAAAGCCGATGCCGGCAGCCTGCGTGCTGCGATTGATCTGGCGATTGAGCTGGCATTGAAATCACGCTCATGAAACAACATCAGGCACGCAAGCGCTTCGGCCAAAATTTTTTAACGGACCCGGGCATTATTGAACGCATCGTACGCGGCATAAACCCGGTGCCCGGTGAGAAGCTGGTAGAAATTGGCCCCGGCCTAGGCGCCCTAACCGGCCCTCTGCTGCGACGAACCGGTGAACTGGATGTTATTGAGCTCGATCGCGATATCATTCCAAAACTGAGTCACAACTGTGGCCAGTTGGGCACCTTACGCGTTCATCAATGTGATGTGCTCAATTTTGATTTTGGGGCACTTAGCAAAGAACGCAGCCTGCGTATAGTGGGTAATCTTCCCTACAACATATCCACGCCGATTATCTTTCATCTGGTCACCCACGCACATTGTATTCGTGACATGCATTTCATGTTGCAAAAAGAGGTCGTGGCACGCCTTGCTGCCCAACCGGGTGGTTCTGAATATGGCCGTCTCAGCGTGATGGCACAGCTGCACTTTAATATAACCCCGCTGTTTCTAGTGCCGCCGCAAGCCTTCATTCCACAACCCAAGGTGGAATCGGCTATTGTGCGGCTCATCCCCCATACCACCCCATTATTTGAATTGAGCAGCCATGACACCTTCGCCAGCCTGGTGAAACAGGCCTTCTCGCAACGCCGTAAAACTCTGCACAACACACTTAAGGAAATGTGTGACGATAATAGGATACAGGAGGCAGGCATAGACCCACGACAGCGCGCTCAGGAGCTCTCTCTAAGCCAGTTTGCACGGCTTTCCAACCTACTGTATACCTACAATAAGTAACAGGAAAATCTCCCTGAATTTCCTGGTAAGCTTGTTACATGCTGATTTGGAGTAAGAACTGCATGAATATGAATGACTACAAAATAAGTGTAAATGTTGTGCCGGCCTACATCCCCGATCAGTCCGTACCCGACAGACACAGCTATGTTTTTTCCTACACCGTCACCATCGTCAATGAAGGGGTAGTTCCGGCACGCTTGCTCACGCGTCACTGGATCATAACCGATGCGAATGGCGGCACTCAGGAAGTACGTGGCGATGGCGTAGTAGGTGAACAACCCCATCTCAAACCCGGCGAAGGTTTTCAATACACCAGCGGCACCATGATGAAAACACCAGTAGGCAGCATGACAGGTAGTTACCAGATGATCGCCGATGACGGTGTAAAGTTTGATGCTCCTATACCCGAATTTTATTTATTGGTGCCTAAAATATTGCACTAATATATGTTGCGTCAAAGCTACACCTTGCTAGCACCTATCTATAATTTTATTGTAGCCAGCCCCACTCAAAATTTTCGCAAGAAAAATTTACAACACCTTTCTGACTATGATGGTCGTAATGTATTGCTTACAGGCATAGGCACCGGCCTTGATATTTCATTTTTGCCACATGGCCCAAATTATTATGCTAATGATTTAACTTGGGCCATGTTAAAACGCGCTCAAACACAAAACCTGGTAAACAAAAAACATATCGCACTACAACAGGCTGATGCCATGCATTTGCCTTATGCTGACAACACGTTTGACGCAGTCGTGTTACATTTAATTCTGGTCGTTGTTTCCAATCCACTCCGTGCCCTGCAAGAAACAGCGCGCGTGCTCAAACCGGGTGGGGTAGTTTTTATATTTGATAAATTCCTTAAACCGAAAGAACGCGCTTTTTTTCGGCGCGCACTCAATCCAGTGCTACGTCACTTTGCAACACGCACGGATGTAATCTTTGAATCACTGCTTATGCAGTGCCCGGATCTCAATTTAATCAGGAATGAATCAGCCATGTTGGGCGGCTGGTTTAGAATTATTCACTTACAAAAAACTGACATCTAAACATGGCAACCTACGCAATCGGTGATGTACAAGGCTGTTTTGATCAACTTCAGCAGCTCTTACAAAAATTGCAATACAATCCCGACAAAGACGTCCTCTGGTTTGTTGGCGACATTGTTAATCGTGGCCCGAATTCCCTCCAGACATTACGTTTTATTCGTTCACTCGGCAATCGTGCCATAACTGTTTTGGGCAACCACGATTTACATTTGCTAGCTATCGCCCATGGCATAGGTAAGTGTCACAAAAAAGACACTCTAAACGATATCCTCAAGGCACCAGACAGGGACGAATTACTAGCCTGGCTACAACGCAGACCATTAATTCATTACGACAGGCCATTAGATATCTGCATGGTACATGCGGGCATACATCCGGCGTGGCATATTGATCAGGCAATAAGCTATGCGCGTGAAGTCGAGGCCCTGTTACAATCTGATCAAAGCTTGGGATTTTTCCAGCATATGTATGGCGACCAGCCACATACATGGACCGCAGAACTTACTGGCTGGGATAGATATCGGTTTATAACCAATGTATTAACACGAATGCGTTACTTGGATAAAGCCACACAGGCACTTTCACTCAAGGAAAAATACGAACCGGGAACACAAGGAGACCATCTTATACCCTGGTTCGACTTTGCTAGCAGAAAAACACACAAAAACAAAATTATATTTGGGCATTGGTCAACATTAAATAACCCAAATGTTTCAAATATTTATCCACTAGACACCGCGTGTTTATGGGGCGGGAAATTAACTGCTCTGGAAATTGATATGAATATGCACAGGCTTGTACAAGTGAGCTGCCCAACATCACAGGCCATACCGCCTTATTAGCAGCTTGTTGAAAAACACCCAAAAGAGATACACAGATTTTGAGTTTTTCAACAAGCTATTAGCTGAAATTTCGGCACGTCATATCAGCTATAGTTAATAATATCATCCTGCTGGACGCTCATAAAACCTGATAGTGAATGCATAATTATTTCGTTCATCAGCAGCGTATTTTTTTTCAGAAACAATTCGCCAATTTTTTACCTCAAACGCCGGGAACCAGGTATCACCCTCAAATTCGCCGTCAACATGCGTTAAATACATACGATGGGCAGCCGTAATCATTTGTTGATACAAGGCTGCACCACCAATAACCATTACTTCTGCAGCATTATTTGCCTCAGCTATAGCCTGATCGATACTTGATACCACTACGGCACCTGCCGATTCATAACCCGTTCGACTCACTACAATGTTCTTGCGACCCGGCAGAGGCTTGCCAAGTGACTCAAAAGTTTTCCGCCCCATAATCACCGGTTTACCGAGTGTTATATCTTTGAAATGATTGAAATCAGCCGGCAAATGCCAGGGCATCCCGTTCTCTCGTCCAATCAAACGATTTTTATCCATCGCCGCAATCAGCGAAATAATCATATTGAAATAGGCGCTTTTATGGGTGGATGGCTTTGATAATTTATTAATTCAAAGTCATCATACTTAAAATCAAATATTGATTTGACATTCTGATTCAATCGCATTGCAGGTAAAGGATAGGGGGTGCGACTTAGCTGTAGTGCAGCTTGATCCAGATGATTTGAATATAAATGCGCATCACCCAATGTATGAATAAAATCGCCAGGTTCTAAACCCGTTACCTGCGCAATCATCAGGGTTAATAATGCGTATGATGCGATGTTAAAAGGAACACCTAAAAAAATATCAGCACTACGTTGATAGAGCTGACAAGACAGCTTCCCGTCTGCAACATAAAACTGAAAAAAAGCATGGCATGGCGCCAGCGCCATTTTTGATTGCCTCACATTGTCCTGAGGCCCGACTGATTCATCTGGCAAGTCAGCTACATTCCACGCCGAAACGATCAATCTTCTGCTGTTCGGCTTTTTTTCAATGGATTCGATCACTTCTGAAATCTGATCGATATATTGACCATTTGGCAGTGGCCAACTGCGCCATTGATAGCCATAAACCGGGCCCAAATTTCCATTCTCATCCGCCCACTCATTCCAGATGGATACGCCGTTATCTTTCAAGTATTGAATATTGGTTTCACCTTTAAGAAACCAGAGAAGCTCATGAATAATGGATTTAAGATGACACTTCTTTGTTGTCACTAACGGAAAGCCAGCCGCTAAATCAAATCTCATTTGATAACCAAAAACAGATACCGTACCGGTTCCGGTACGATCGCCTTTCTGCGCGCCGTTTTCTTTAACATGGCGCATCAAATCCAGATATTGATTCATTTGCCACTCATTTCTTTTTGTATGCGAGGTAAAGAATATATAGGCCTGCTGCTATCATCGGAAGAGATAATTCCTGTCCTTTTGTCATCCAGTCAAATGCGACGTACCCGAGATGTGCATCGGGTGTTCTGAAAAACTCGGTTGTAAAGCGAAAGCCGCCATAGAAAATAAGAAACAGCGCACTAACTGCCATGCGAGGTCTTGGCTTTGATGAATAAAACCAGAGAATCAAAAACAACAATAAGCCTTCGCTAAGTGCTTGGTAAAGTTGCGAGGGGTGCCGGGCAATATGGTCACCAAAATCCATAGCCCACGGCAGGCTCGGATCCGCGGGCCTGCCCAGTAATTCTGCATTAATAAAGTTTCCTAGCCTGCCGGCACCCAATCCTATGGGCACCATCGGTGCAATGAAATCACTCACCTGGAAGAATGCTTTATTTGATTTTCGGGCAAATAAAAGTAAGGCGATAAATACTCCCAGCATGCCACCATGAAACGACATGCCACCTTGCCAAATCTGTAAAATGATGACGGGATCAGCCAGGAATGCAGTGAAATTATAAAAGAAAACATAGCCAATACGGCCACCCAGTATGACACCTAGTGCGCCGTAAAATATCAGATCGGCCACCTCCTCTTTTTTCCAGCCAGAATCATGTCGTGAGGCACGGAGCACCCCAAGCCACCAGCTGGCGGCAAAACCAATTAAATACATCAGGCCGTACCAATGTATTTTTGCAACTCCAAGATCAATCGCAACGGGGTCAATAGCAGGATATATGAGCATAGAGGAAGATATTACCAGATCTGACACGATCCAAGAAATATGACTAATCAAACTTGTACATTTGTTACCTGAAGCAGCCGCATTCAATGATTATTTTTTCAGTACCGCACATCTTTCCTCAAAAAAAAGCTGGCCAGTCTCGCATGACTGGCCAGCTTGTATTTTAAAACGTCCTGTTTTTTATTAATTGACTACTATACGCGTCTTAGCTGTTCCGAGCGTACTGCCAGTCACCCAGTTTTTAACATTCACTTCGACTGTATACGTGCCACGGGCAGTTGGTTTGAACAATATGTCATAGCGCTCAGCCGATACCGTATCCAGCGACGTAACACTCACGGTCTTGGGAAGTGCTCTTCCATCCGATGCAACAACAGTGCCTGTTAATCCACCAAACTTGATGGTTTGAGGCAGAAATCCGGCATTGATATAACGCACCAACAAGGTTTGGCCCAGATTCATTGTCACGGCAACCCGACTGTCAGTTAAGGCGGATCTCGCACCATCGACACCCGAGATTATGAAATAATTTGGATTGAGATAGTTCAG
>JANOOU010000636.1:0-5714 GCA_031421475.1 Gammaproteobacteria bacterium
GGATGTCCGGTGGTGCCCGAGGTACGAAAATTCATCATGCGTTCAAGCGACACATCATCCGGTACAAAGGCCGCGATATTCTGTGATAAATTCGCGCGCGATGTGGTGGGTAAATCTTCAAAGCGAATAGTCGGCGAACCCAGCGCACGAAAATACGGAACTGTTTTAAACGTGCGTGCAACAAAATCAGGCAGCCAATCAGGTAATGTTCCCTGTGGCCAGCCAACATCGGCATGCAGTACCGTCGCTTCATACTCACGCTGTTGCGCCACTTCGTCTGCGCGTAACCGATTACCACTTTGATTGCGGTAAACCGGTGCCGCAGGATGTTCACGCAACTGCTGCAACATGGCATAACCTTGCGCACTGAGCGTTGGGTAACGCTCACTATCGGTGATCACTTCATTCATTCGCGTGTCCATTTGTCAGCCGATTCTTCCGCTGCTTTTTTAATCAGGGCTTCACGAACGGCGCGTGATCGCTTTTCGGCGGCACGACTTTCAGCCAGCAGGCGTTTTTGTTCGACACTGCTCAGCGCCGATAATCGATCGGTTGCAATCGCCACGGTTTCATTGGCCGGTCGATAATCCAATGTACGCAAAATCATGCGCACCAGCTCTTCACGCCGGTCAGGATCTTGCACAAAACGCTGCGCCGGTGTGATCGCTGCCATCGCGGGCAGAATTTCATCGAACAATTTAAAGAATTTTTCCGGCGTAATCGCCGCCGCTACAAACCACTCATCAGCCAGCAACCACACGGCAATCATCAACAACGCCAGGCGATTGCGTTCGACCAACACACGCCCCTGGTAGCGCTCAAGTTGCTGAACCGGCACCGGTATATGCCAGCGCGCCAATAAATCATTCACCAGTGCTGGCACAAAAACCACACCCGAGGAACCGATTTTGGGTTCCAACAAAAAATCCGTGGGCGTTTCACTCAAACGCTGCGTCAGGGTTTCAAGTTGTGGCCCGGCCAGATTCATGGAGTGATCACCGGGTTGCGTCGTGTCACTGTTTTGCCAGGGCTGTAATGTTGCCTGCTAAATGCGCTAGCAAACGCCACTAGATCGTCCAGCTTTGAAATGGCATGAATAACCCAGCCCTGCTCCTGTTGTGCGCGCAATAAATATTTCACATCCTCCGAACCGAGATGTTGCTCCCAATCTGTTGGTAAATTAAGTGCCATGGTGCCACCACTCGCCCGCTGCATGACACGCGCCGAAATATCCCAACCACTGTTACCCAACTCGTCATGATCAAACATCGTGGTAATACCCTCATCCGAAATCATCAAGATATGACGCAGAACGCCATCGTCTTTTGGCGTGAGATGAGTCTCTCGTAAAATGTGAATTGGAAACGCCGTTCCGCCACCGAAAAATCCCGTGATCACTTGCAGAATGTCATGTTCATTACGCACAAAACCGGGTGTGGATATAACCTCATGTTGACCACTCCAGAGTGTTGCCTGCACTTTGGAGCCAGCACGCAGCGCGGACAGTGCAATGATGGCGCCCGCCAGTGCCAGATAAGACAGCTGCTGTTGCGGATCCGGCATGGAACCCGAGCAGTCGATATAAATATCCAGATCCACGGGTGAGTACGCGGGCTCGTAACCGGCCGCTTCACCGTATTGGCGTTTGACAGTGGTCATGCCTGAAAAAACGGTGGGGGATTTTGACAGGGTTTCGAACCAGTCAATCTGATCCAGCGGATCGCCTATATCCCAGGGTTCGAGACCTTCGATCAAGGGCTCCATGACTTTGGGTTGTTGGCGTCGGGGAAAAGGGACGAGATAGGGCAAGGCGCTTTCGCGATAATAACGAATGGCTATTTCCTGCCCCGATAATTTAATACCCGCGGATTGCAGAATCTCGCCATATTCAAACGGTTCGCGTCGCTGTCCACCTAGAGCGGATTTGGCCGCAACCTTCGACGCACGCAGCGGTTGCAAAGAGTTGGCCGCTTCACCTGTTATGCGCTCATCATTCACTGGATGTATCGCAGCGTCCAGCTCCGTGTTTTCCACTTCGGTTAATCCGGTTGGATCTGCACCGTGTGCAGCATCCTGGGTATCAAGAATGGGATTAATTTTGGATAAACTTTTTTCAATATCCTCCACCAGGTATGGCAACACCAAAGTTGCAAATCGGCCTGCACCCTCCAACCATTCGTTGGCATAGACGCGAACCAGTCGCGCACCTAACCAGGCATCCGTATCCATTTTTCGATCGTCTGGTTGTGCACCCAGTTCAGCTTTTTGCAGTTGCCATAAATTTTCATAAATTCGCAAATACAGCTGCCACAATCCGCTTTGAATTGGATTGGGATTTTGTTCTTCTGGTACTGGCACGGCACTGTGTTGATTGAGTTTTTTATACACATCCGCCATGCGCAATCCCGCACGACGCTGCAACCGATCATTAATCAGAAGATCGGTATATAAATTCGCAATCATCGCCGCATGCCGCTCCAGTGTCGGCAACGCTTTACGCATGCGCGCCAGCAAACGCAGATGATCGGTTACGCTGGCAGGTGCCAATACATGGTGACCTATTTCATGCGCAAGAATCTCAATCGCATAATCATCCAGTCCAAATTTTTGGATATCCCGCATATTCACCACCACCGCCTGGTCTACCAAACGAATCATGGCAAAGCTGCCATGCAATCCTTCTTCGGTGGCTTCAACTTGTGATGTGCATAAACGCGGATCCGAAAGTCGCGTGAATTTGCTCCACACGCTCAATGCTTGAGGCCAGGCATCACGCCACGCCGCCATCAGTGCGGGTGGTAACACATTCATGGTTGACGCGATCGTGTTCATGATCGGGACCATATTTGAATACTGTGTGAATACGGGGACGTCAGGGCGAAGCTGTGCGCATTACTCGCAAGTCCAATACCGGTGGCAGGTAAATCCAGTATCACATGGCTCTGCCCAATACTCACACGGTTGCCCAGCAATACCGGTTTTTCACTAGCACCAAAGTGCAGGGTTGCTTGTTCAAATTCGGATGCAGTGGCCGCATGCAACACTGCGCCGTACTTGTCGGCCAGCAACAGAAAATAACGCTCGCCGCTGTTCACCCAAAACCCGTTGTCTGCTGCCTTGATAATCGGTGTGCTGCTGAAATCACCACCCCAGCCGCTAAAGGCGCCTGCGTTTCGCTGGAACACAGGTTTATCCGATTTTACCCGGTCGTGCGTCCACCACGGATTGGCAAGGCTATTCGCACACCACTGATTAATATCGGTGTGTTCAGGTAGCTGCAGTGCTACACGGGTGATCTCCGCAAAATCGGGCGCGATGTGCAATACCCCTTCACGAAAATGCACCACACCAGCACGCCACGCGAGCACTTGTCCGGCAAAACGCACATCATCCAAGCTTGAAATATGAGTGGCCATGCGTTGCAAATTAAGCAGCCAACTCGCGACATCCACATCCCGAAATTTTTGCAAATGCAGCATGGCGTTAATCAGCAAACTCAAAAGCGCACGGGGCTGCTGTGCCAGTAAGTTGATGTAACATGGCAGAACATCGCACCATAGTTTTTTAATCGGCAATTGATAGGCATTGTTCATCAGCAATCCCTGCCCCGCCAGACGGAGGGATATTTCATAGAGCAGCACGGTGAACGCGGTCAGTACATCCGGCCGTTGTTCCGCAATAAGGCGCGTGAGATCACTGAATTCCGCTTGCAAAAAATCACGGAATGCATCCTGATCCAATGCCGGATACAGATGACGTGCCTCAACCAGCTGCGCATTGAACTGGTTACGACCTGATTTCAACACCTGAATAACAGCCGGATGCAAACTCATTATTGCGATTTTAACCAGTGGTGATAATTGGTGTAACGCTGATGCAAATATTTGAGCTTCAGCACATCATCATACAAATGGCCGTACATTTTTTTACCGGCTAATTTTTCTTTTATCAAACGCTCTATACCACTCAAACGTTGACGAATTGTTTTTTCATTCAACCCATCCAGCCCCTTGCCAAATTCAAGTTCTAATTCTGCAACAGAATCATGTTCATCGAGCTCCAGTCGATTGAACTCAAGGTTGGCCTGATCAAACAAATAACGTAACCAGCTGATACGATCAGAACGATAGGCCGCATTTTCCGGCAAAGCAAAAAATGGCGCATCGTGATCCGGTTGCAATTTATCCTGCAACACAAAAGGCAACACCTGGCGCACATCGTCCACCTCAACCGCCGTGTTGCCACGAAAATAAGCCAGCGCCTTGGCGTAAGCCAGAATCGACATAAGATTTCTCACCGACACCCCATTACGTGTCTGTGCGCCCATATCCTTGAGACGATCGCGGCCATTATCGCTGGCCATCAACAGCTGCCAGTCCACGCCCGCTACTCGTGCCGTATCTTTCGTCATGTATTCAAACTGCGCGCCGGACACTTCCAAAAATTCAAACTGACTGGAAAAAAACTCAATGCGGCGTCTGACACTTTCCGGCACCTCCAGCGCACGAATACTGTCGACCATACGATCGACTTCTGCCTCTGTAAAAATAATATGCGGCGGCACCACTTCTTCGGGGCGAATATTTTCTTCAATGCGAACCAGCAGCTCGCCCAGAAACCGTGGATTGAAAGCGAGAGCATGCACAATCACATCAATACGATCACGCAAGGCCTCAATCACCTGATAGGTGCCACCACCCTGATCATCGTTCGCCGTGAGAAACCAGGCGGATTCCGGGCATTCGTAAATGTGATTTAATATTTCGGCGTAGTTATCCCCCATCACGGTCAGCAGCGCACTTTGTGTGCGTGTCGGAATCCGGTTGTACTCATCAATGATTTTGACGCGCATCGACAACCAGTCACGCCAGGAAATACGGATATCCGCCATATCCTTCGCATTCACCAGATCCGACGGCAGCGGATTACCCAGTAAATCAGCGATGGTCATTTGCGGGTGGCCATGTTGCATCGCACGACGTACCTGCCTCACCGGATAGCCGGCAAGAATACCCATCAAAATAGCACTCGCCGTTTTGCCACGGCCGGGGCCACCCACAAATAAACATTTTCGGCGAGTTGCAAAAGTAAGCAGTGGCAACAATACAAAACTGGAATAACTTTGCGAGGATGGCAGTGACAAGACACGCTTGCTGTCACCCACCGTAAAGTTTTGTGCCGGTCCATCGTTGTACTCAATATCGTAATGCGAACTGATGATGGCGTTATTGACGATCCAGAAATACGCCTGGCGTAATTTTTCATCTAGAGAAATAGTGGCAGTATCCGCCGCTTCATCCTGCATCGGCCCTGCATACAAATCGGCGATATCAAAGTTGCGTGATTTGGGCACACTGCGCGGATTGGTAGGCGCCTTTGAAACCCGCTGAAAAATATTGAATCTGGACATGGTTCACTCCTATCCATTTTTTTATGGTGACTGAATTCAGGGTTTAACAACTTGTTGCATAACTCAACATCAAAAAAATCGCCAGCAGCGATTTTTAATGCCCGGCCCGGAGAGGTTAGCCTCAATGCCACTGCCAGTAAGTTAAGGTCATCGCGTGCTTTGTAGGTTCGAATTTATTCGAACACAAGTGCCATTAAACAGACCATTGTTCGAATAAATTCGAACCTACAAAAGCCTTGAATCCCCTTAACTTATTGGCATTGGGGGCAGGCTCTGCCGGAACGATGAAACGGCAGCGCATCAG
>JANOOU010000637.1:0-4150 GCA_031421475.1 Gammaproteobacteria bacterium
GAACCGTCAAGCAATCATAAACTGGGCGATGTAGTGAAGAACGGTCGCCGGGGTTCACTCGGGTGCACGCTCATCATTCGCGGCAAACAAGGCCATGTGGCGTATCCGCATCTTGCGGAAAACCCCATTCACCACGCAACACCGGCGCTGACTGAGCTGGTCAATACCGAATGGGATCAGGGCAATGAATTTTTTCCCAAAACCACATTTCAGATTTCCAATATCCATGGCGGCACCGGTGCCACCAATGTCATCCCCGGCGAACTCGAAGTAGTATTTAATTTGCGTTTTTCGACAGCAGTAAATGATCAGATTTTGCGCACACGCATCGAAGCCATATTAAATAAACACCAGCTCAAATATGCTGCGCAATGGAATCTTTCCGGCAATCCGTTTTTAACACCACGCGGTGAACTGGTAGCCGCCACCTGCAAAGCCATTGCCGAAACGTGTGGTTATGAAACCGAATTATCCACTGCAGGTGGCACATCCGATGGGCGCTTTATTGCACCGACGGGTGCGCAAGTGATTGAACTGGGCCCGCTGAATGCAACTATTCACCAGATTGATGAACACGTTGCCGTAGCGGATCTGGATAAATTATCTGAAATTTATGAACGCATCATGGAACATTTGTTAACGTGAAGTACAACGCTTAAAATTTAACGGTTACTTTTCCTTTGCTCTTTAAACGTTAACCTTTAAACTAAATTCAAGTCCCCGTAGTTCAATGGATAGAATAGACCCCTCCTAAGGGTCAGATGCAGGTTCGATTCCTGCCGAGGACGCCATTTACAATCAAAGACTTACGCCATTATCTCAAAATAACTCCCTCGCTGATAAGTGCAGAAAGCGAGAACCTGGAAAAATCAATGTGCTAGTAGCAATACTTGGCGGCAATAAAAAAGCCGCAGAAGAGCTCCGGCCAAAACAAAAAACCCGTGAAATACGGGCTTTTCGTTGTAAATAAAATTTACAAAACACATTATTTTACTTTGCTTTTTGACCTTGACTTACTTGGGTTAACTTCACTTGCATCAACGGTCGTTGGACCTTTTATGCTCACAGGCGCCAACCCAAAACCCGTTACAGCAACCATAGCGCCAGGAGCATTTATATTCTTAGCATGTATTGGAACAGCCCCAACACCTATCTGGAACTCAAGCAGTAAATCGAAAAGCCCCTTGTGAAAATCATAATGCTTAATTAGCATGGTAGTTAAATCAACAGCCGATAAAGTAGGCGTCACTTTAAATACGCTAGGTTCTTCTTTGTGCTTACCATTTTTAATGCTTGACATTTTTCAAGTCCTCACTTGACACCCACTGAGTTTTACTTGAAACACTTGCAGGAATTGTTTTTAAGTTATCCTGCTTAATAGAAATAATAAATGTATTTTTTGCATCCTTATTCGAATGAACATATGCATCCAGTGCCTTAACCACAACATCATTCAAAGTCGTGTTTTCAATATGAGCGCGCCTTACGGCTTCCTTATGCAAGTTGGCAGGTATACGCACATTAAATTGCCCCTTAAGTGGTTTTTGCGGTTCCTTACCTATGCTATTACAGGTTTCAATATAATCCCTTACTGCAGCCTCAAATTCTGATTGTAAATCAGCAGGATTTTTTGCTTCGTATGTAACAAGATCGTCAATAAAAAGAATCTTACCCCTGCAAACACGTCTTTCAGTATCGATCTCTGCGGTACCTTCATAATCCTGATATTTCAACAAGTCCATAAACATAACCTCTAATGATGAATTAAAAGTCCATTTAATTGCCATATAATTAATTGGCAAGATTTATATTAATTCGCTGTCTTTTAGTTTCTCGACAACATCTCTAATACACCCCTTATCAACATTTGGCGAAGGGTGTGGCTGATGACAAATAATTAATTGCTTTGTAACAATATGTACAAATTTTCTACGTGAGCCACCACCCGTGAGCATCTCAAAACCGAGCGATTCGAGTACTGTAACTAATTCGATCCACTTAAAGACAGCTGGTGGAGGTAAAGCACAAAGCCTGTCTAGAGATTTTTTCTGTTTCGACATTTATATTAGCCTAAGCTTGAGTAAATTGTAACTAAATTACAGTTACTTAATAAATCATTATATAGCCATATAAATGTAATATTAATAATTAAATCAATATATTGCGTGTATTTACGAATCGATCGTAACAAGCTTCAGCCGTGCACCACACACCCTTTCATATTGCACAACAATTCATACGAAATCGTTTCCGCATGCTGCGCAATTTCATCCACGGATAATTCATCGTCCCACAACACCACTTCATCGCCCACTGCCGGGCGAATCACGCCGCGCAAATCGATCACGATGGAATCCATCGACACCCGCCCCAGAATCTGGCTCGGTTGATTATTCACACGCACTGGTGTGCCGGTGCGCGCATGACGCGGATAACCATCACCGTAACCGATCGCGGCCACGCCCACTGGCATGTCTTCCGGGCAACGCCACAAACTGCCGTAACCGATATGATCGCCAGCCTGTAACCAGTTAATGGCAATCAGAGAGGTGCTGAGTTTCATCACCGCGCGCAAATCCAGTTGATCTGCGCTGTGTAATTTTGAGGGTGATGAACCATAAAGCATAATGCCGGGGCGCACCCAGTCGGCTTGCAGCTCGGGAAAATTAATTAGTCCGCTGGAATTCGCCATGCTCAGTGGTGCAGACAGTTGCTGTGCCAGTTGTTGAATGACCGAGATTTGAAGTTTATTCATGACGTGATCAGGCTGGTCGGCATTGGCGAAATGACTCATCAAGCCGCATTCGACCACCGATTGCCGTGCAGTCAAACGTGCCCACAAGGGTACGGCCTGCTCCAGCGCCACACCCAGTCGGCCCATGCCGGTATTCACTTTCAACCAAGGGGAAATTTTACCGGTAAAAGATTCCACCGCTTCCACCTGCCACACCTGATGCACCACCGGGCGCAAATTCAGACTGGCAAACTGCGCCAGTTCATCGCGGTGCCCAAACCCCTGCAATACCGTAATAGGCTGCGTAATACCGGCCTGGCGCAAGGCCACGGCTTCGGGCAAACAGGCCACAGCAAACGCGTCTGCCTGCGGCAAATGTTTGGCCACGCTCAACATGCCGTGGCCATAACCCTCGGCTTTGATCACCGCCATGATGCGGCTATGGGGAGCCAGCTGACGCACGCGCTGGAAGTTATGTTGCAGCGCTGAATAATTAATGCTTGCCTGCGCCTGACGAATCATTCAAAACCTTCGGCAGCGTAACTTTCAGGCATGTAATTTTCGAATTTGGTGTAGCGGCCAAGAAAGGTTAGACGGCTCATGCCGATCGGGCCGTTACGCTGTTTGCCGATGATGATTTCGGCGGTGCCCTTGTCGGGACTTTCCAGGTTGTAGACTTCATCACGGTAAATAAACACGATTAAGTCGGCGTCCTGTTCGATCGCACCGGATTCTCGCAAGTCAGACATCACCGGGCGTTTGTTAGGGCGCTGCTCCAGGCTCCGATTCAACTGCGACAGCGCAATCACCGGCACTTCCAGTTCTTTAGCGAGGGCTTTGAGGCCACGCGAGATTTCCGAAATTTCGGTGGCGCGGTTTTCACCACCGCCGGGCACCTGCATCAACTGCAAATAATCCACCACGATCAAACCCAAACCGTGTTCACGCTTCAGGCGACGGGCACGGGCGCGTAATTCACCGGGTGATAAAGCGGCGGTGTCATCCACAAATAATTTGGCTTCCGACAAGATGGCCACGGCCGACGTAATACGCGGCCAGTCTTCATCATTGAGCTGACCGGTACGCAGATTTTTCTGATCGATGCGGCCAAGCGAAGCAATCATACGCATCGCCAATTGTTCGGCTGGCATTTCCATGCTGAACACGGCTACCGACAACTTATCGGAAATGGCCGCAGCTTCGGCAATGTTCATGGCAAAGGTGGTTTTACCCATGGAGGGGCGTCCTGCCACAATCACCAGATCCCCTTTCTGCAAACCGGTGGTTTGCTCATCGAAATGTGTAAACCCGGTTTGTACGCCGGTAACGCTGCCACCCAGCTCGAACATCTTGTCGATGTGCATCACCGTGTTATTGAGCAATTTGCGAATATCGACAAAGCCCTTGCCGGTGCGC
>JANOOU010000638.1:0-1850 GCA_031421475.1 Gammaproteobacteria bacterium
GAAAGACTATGATGATAATTCTTATGGCTTATTAATGATGTTTATCACATCATTATAAAGAACCACCACAAATGCATTGGCTACTTGATAATTTATTTTTGTTATTTTTATCAATATGCCCACATTAAAAAACCATATGTAAAAAGCAGAATGAATATTCCATAACTCATTGATTTGTATGGTACCAGAGGTCGGACTCGAACCGACACGCGTTTAACGGCGGGGGATTTTGAGTCCCCTATGTCTACCAATTTCATCACTCTGGCATAACTGAACCCAGCTGTGCGCGGTATCGTTTAGCTTTTAATGGCTGTCTCGAACTACCACAACATCACTCTGGCATAACTGTAACCAGGTTGTGTGGGGGTTTGTGCAGGTTTTGATCGCTAACCCGAACTACCACAACACCACTCTGGCGTGGGCGGCCATTCTAGCCAATATTCGATTTTGAGCAAGCACTAGTTTGTTGATAACTTAAATTTACTGGCTAACTGCTGCAGCTTGTTGGCCGCATTGGCTGCAGACTGGCTTTATTCGTGGGGTTGTTCTGATCCGCTCTTGCCATTAATACGTGCCAGACAAACCGTGGTTCAGGCGGGAAAAACTTTTTTAAAGGGTTTTACGTTTACCTGCAGGTAAACACCAGCGGCCATATAGGGATCCGCTGCGGCCCATTGCTGGGCGGCGTGCAGCGAGTCGAATTCGGCGACGATCAGGCTGCCGCTGAAACCGGCTGCGCCGGGATCGATGGCATCGACTGCCGGGTGTGGGCCTGCCAGGATCAATCGACCTTCATTTTGCAGAATTTCCAGGCGTTTGATGTGATCGGGCCGTGCGCGCAAACGATCTGGCAGGCTGTTTTCTTTGTCGGTGGCGATGATGGCGTAGAGCATTATTTGTCCTCGCCGGTTTGCATGTGGCGCGATAAGTACACGGCCTGGCCGATGGCGAATACGATGGTCAGTCCCATCAGACCAAAGAGTTTAAAACTCACCCAGAAATTCATGCGGGTTTCGGCATCCAGATCGGTGCGGTAATAAAAGGCGACATAGAGATTGATCAGGCCGCTGAGGATGAAAAAAATCGCCCATGACAGATTCAGCCGGTTCCAGATGGGCTGTGGCAGGTTGATTTGCGCATTCATCATGCTGTGTATCAGATTCTTTTTAAAGACGTAGTGACTGGTCAGCAGGATGGCGGCGAAAGCCCAATTTAATAATGTGGGTTTTAATTGAATAAACGCCGGGTCGCCAATGTAGATGGTCAGCCCGCCCAGTATGCTGATGATGGCAAACGAAAACACATGCATTTTTTCGAAGCGGCGATGTTTCATCCAGTACCAGCTCACTTGCAAAGTGCTGGCCGCAATGGCGATGCCGGTGGCAACTATCGTGGCGGCAATATGTGTGGGTTGAGTCGGGTCTATCCATTGCCCGATGGGGGTGTGGGCGATTAACAACGGGGCCTTGTAGTAGCTGACAAAAAATAATATGACTGGAAATAAATCAAATAACAGTTTCATGGGGGTCGGGGTTGCAGTTTCGGAATGCGAAGTTTAAAGCAAAATCGTTGCCTTGTTCCTTAAGGGCGCCTCTAAAAATAGTAATTTTTTCGTGAGGGCAAGGAAGCACCGCGCGGACGACTGCATGGAAGCAGGAGGTAGAACGAAGCCAGGAGCCAGAGTCGAGAACCGCAGTGTATATGTCATACATGAGGATTCGAGCACGGAGGTTATATACAGGATGTATTGTATGCCGATTTTGCAGGAGCAAAAATCGGTGACGCAGCCATCGCGGAAAAAGTGCATTTTTAGAGGTGCCCTTAACTCTTTTCGTTGCTGGGTAAGGCCG
>JANOOU010000639.1:0-5362 GCA_031421475.1 Gammaproteobacteria bacterium
CACGTAAATCATTTTTATTACCCATTTGCCCGAACACTTTATAACCACTTTCTATGCCCTTTACCGTGCCATAGGGATTAGGTAAAACAAAATCAAAATGACGCTGAGCCTGCTTCTCATCGTAAGCAGCAAAATTTCGCGAGGCTTCAAATATCAGTTGTGTATCCTGAATATGCAAATTAATGTATTTAACCAGCGGGCCAAACACGGCTCGTAGTTTTTTGGGATTACGTTGCGGGTGCACGCCAAATAGGTATGTCTTTGAAGTTGCATCCGGTGTAGATGAGAATTCAGGCTGGTAGCTTCCCGCTGTACCCATGTCATCACAGGCACCCAGCATGAGCAGAAAGAACAACAGTAACAGACGGCAGAGAACGTGATCTGGCCTGGCTACGCTTGCTAAAGCTGCAAAACATTCGGATGTGTCTGCTTTCATAGCCTGCCCAATTCATGAACGATTCTAACAAGTGAATGAGTGTAGGCTATTTCAGGTACTGGGCAGCCTGTTCAACCATTACTATTGACCCGGCCAGGTTTATTCGCGAGTCCGTTCCTGCTGAGCCTGTCGAGGCACAGCCCTCATTTCGATATAGTCCATCCCCACCACATCCCGATCCCGCGCAAATACTCACGACAACAGATGAAATTATCATATAAGATAATATATAGGCATATTATATTATTTATTATCCTGCATGATAATTTAGTATTTATTCATATTTGCTAATTTTGTATTATATTTAGTGTATAGTTAGTTCAAACAGCAATCAGGAGTTACCATGAATCCGCAACTGAATTCACTTATAACTCAGGCGCTGGAAGTAGCCAGCGTAGAAGGCATGAGCCAGAAGTTACTGGCAAGCCGCTCCAGCGTAGGCGAAGTCGCTTTATCGCGCTTAAAATCGGCCGATGATGCCCGCTTCAGTACCTTGCAGTCCCTCGGCAAGGGTGTGGGTTTAAAGCTGGTATGGGTGGCTGATAACAGCCTGGCAGAACACGTCGCTCGCGGCGATTTGTTCGAATAATACAGCCCACATGGCAGACAAAATCGCTGTTGTCTGGACCCGCATCGGGCCGCAACCCGTGAAAATGGGCACACTGGTGGTCACCGACAAGGAATCCCGTTTTACCTATGAGCCCCACTACGCCAAAACCGGGTTACGCGGTTTAGGGCTGGTGTATCCTGCCGAACAATTCACCACCACTATCAGTCGCACTCGTGATGAGCATTTTGATCTGTTGCCGCCACTGCAATCCCTGCTACCCCCCCGCTCCGAACGTAATTTTCAACGTGCTCTGATACAAAAATACCTGGCCAGCATTAACCTGCATCCCAAGCCCGGCTTTGATACCGACTGGGAAATTCTGATCCGCTGCGGCCATGGCGCTATCGGTCATCTTGATGTTTTCGCCGATGATGAGGCCGCGCTGCAATGGTATGCCACACCATCGCGCAAGGGCCTGGTTGAAATCAGTGATGGCTTCGGATTTTCGCTAAAAGAATTCATGACCTGGTTTGATGAAGACGCGCAAACCCTGATCGACATACTTGGCCCCACACCCAGTGTCGGCGGCGCCATTCCTAAACTTCCCCTGTCGATTCCGGCCACCGGCTGGGATGGCCGCATTGGCTTACCCACCCGTTTTGGCGACAGTGACCGTACCGACATCATTCTTAAACTCGAAAACACCGCCACCTACCCTGGCCTGGTAGAGCTGGAAACACTCGGCCTGGACATGCACCGTGACGCCGGTTTTGAAGTACCAAAATTCTGGCCAGTAGAGGTGAATGGGTTACGTGGATTAGCCATAGCACGATTTGATCGCACCGAACAAGGCACGCCGGTGTTTGTTGAATCCATATATTCAATACTCGCATCCGGTAATAAAAACATCAGTCATCATTACAGCGCCAGCTACGACCTTATTGCTCGTGCTCTGAGCAATCCGCGCTTACAACTGGTTAGCGACAGCAAACAGGCCAAACAACATTTGTTGGAACGGCTCATCATGGCCCTGTTAACCGGCAATGGTGATTTACATCTGGAAAATTTATCACTGATTGATCGCGGTGACGGCGTCCGTTTTTCCCCCGTCTATGACCCCACACCGATGCGCGCCTATCGTATCCACAATATGCTGACACCGCCGGGCATGACATTTGGTGATTACGGTGATTATCCAGAAGATTTGAAAACCGACACGCCCGTTAATTTTCAAACGGCATGGCTACGTTTCATTAAAAATCTCGACATACGAAAAAATGAACTGATGCCGATATTGGAACGATTGCTGATCGCAACCCGCGATTACCCGGAACGTATCGCACAACTCAAAACGGTACCCGACGAAAACAAAAAAAATCTGGTGATGATACATCGGCATATACGGCAACAGTTTGAGCAGTTGTTTGAATCGAATTCGGGGATCAAGATAAAAACAATAGTCCGCAAATGAACGCAAATACACGCAAATAAAAGCTTTTTTCTTATTAGCGTGATGCACATGGATGTGCGAATGCCGCGAGCGCACGACGCGCAAGAGCGGCGCATTTGCGTTTATTTACGGACTTAATCTTTTGCTTTTTCTTATTCACCTGGCCCACACAACCACAGCCGACTACCAGTTTTTAAACGAATGCCTCACCAGATTCACATTATAATAACGTCCATCCTGCGTTACATCTTCTCCCGCCCAGTCTGGCACTTCAAATTCCTCGTCTTCAGACAATAATTCAATTTCAGCAACCAGCAATCCGGCATTGTCGCCAAAAAATTCATCAATTTCCCAAACATGCTGGCCATGTTTCACAAGATGCCGTAGTTTATCAATTTGCGGATGTTCGCAAAGCTGGTTTAACATCTCATGCGCTTCAGCCAGTGGAATGGCGTATTCATACTCCATGCGGCGCAGCGACAAACCAGCGCTTTTAATATTGATATTGGCCTTGCTACCTTCAATACGCACCCGCACCGATGCCTGGGTCATGGCGCCGAGATAAGCCTGGCGTATCCGCGAACTTTGTTGTATATGCTGACGCCAGTTATCATTTTTCAATAAAAATTTATGTTCAATTTCGATAGGCACGATGATGCAACCTCTGTTTAATCTCGATGATGACATTATATATGTGAACCATGCCGCCGTTGCGCCCTGGCCGCAAGCAAGCGTGCAAGCAGTGCAAGCCTTTGCTGAGGAAAATGGCCGCATCGGTTCACGACACTATGCACATTGGCTAAAAATCGAGCAGTCACTCAAGCAAAAACTGGCAACCTTGATTAACGCAAACTCGGTCGATGAAATCGCGCTACTCAAAAACACATCGGAGGGTTTATCCATTATTGCCTATGGCCTGAACTGGCAGGCAGGCGACAACATTATTATTGCCGCCGAAGAATTCCCGTCAAACCGGATAGTTTGGGAATCACTGGCAAGCCGCGGTGTTGAAGTACAAAAAATCAATCTGGCGGGCGTCACCGATCCTGAACAATTATTAATCAACCAGATTAATACGCGCACACGCTTGCTCAGCGTCAGCAGCGTGCAATACGCCAGCGGCTTGCGCATGGATACGCAACAATTGGGCGCAGCCTGTCGTGCGCATAAAATTTTATTTTGTGTGGATGCCATACAACAACTCGGTGCCTTACAATTTGACGTGCAAGCCATGCAGGCCGATTTTGTCGTAGCAGATGGCCACAAGTGGATGCTCGGCCCGGAAGGATTGGCATTGTTTTATTGCCGCGCAGAACTATTGCAAACATTAAACTTGCAACAATTTGGCTGGCACATGGTGGAAGATTTTTCCGATTTCAATAACATGGATGCCTGGCAACCGGCGCACAACGCACGACGCTTCGAATGCGGCAGCCCCAATCTGTTGGCAGCACACGCACTGCACGCCAGCATTAATTTATTACTGACAGCTGGACTCGACAAAATCGAACAACAGGTGCTGGCCCGGGTACAAAAATTGATAACACTGTTCCGCTCTATTAAAGGCGTTACCCTGCTCAGCCCAACACAGCCTGAACGACATGCCGGTATATTTACATTTAGCTGCGGCGAAAAGAATCACGCCTTGTATCAACATCTGGTGAATCGTGGTGTAGTGTGCGCACTACGTGGCGGTGGCATTCGGTTTTCACCCCATTTTTATACACCCGACCACCAACTCGACACACTGGCTAACGATGTAGAATCATTTCTGAACACACCACACCGGATAACAAAGTGAATCTATCCTGTATACCGACAACCCAACAGGAACTATTCTAAAAGTGTTATTACAACAGCTGCTAGACTCTGTGCGTAGCTGAAAACAACCACGAACCCGACTGGAGACGAGCATGCTGACCTGGTTTTTGATATTCATCATTGTAATTGGAATATCCGCTTATTTTCAGCTTCCACAAATCACCTGGGCTGCCATGTTAGGTACAGCTTTGCTGATTTTCAGCTTTACCGACAGCGCCAATCTGGTGACCATAGTCTTAATCTGGACGGTGTTTCTCGCCGTGGTTATTCCACTCAATCTCAGCCAGATTCGCCTCAAATACGTATCCACACCCTTGCTGAATTTCATGCGTCAATCCATGCCCACTATTTCGCAAACCGAACAGGAAGCGCTGGATGCCGGCAATGTCTGGTGGGAAGCCGAACTGTTCAGCGGCGATCCGGATTACCGCAAGGTGCGTGAATTACCGGTGCCCCACCTGAATAAGGAAGAACGCGAATTCATCGATGGCCCGGTAGAAGAACTGTGCCGCATGCTGGATGACTGGCGCATTACTCAGGAAGACCATGATCTGCCGCCGGAAGTCTGGGCTTTCCTGAAAAAGCACCGCTTTTTCGCCATGATTATTCCCAAAAAATACGGCGGCCTGGCATTTACCGCGCTCGGCCATTCCAGTGTGGTGATGAAAATTGCCGGCCGCAGCATCAGCGCTGCCGTCACCGTAATGGTGCCGAATTCACTCGGCCCCGGTGAGTTGTTAATGCATTACGGCACTGAGGAGCAGAAAAATTATTACCTGCCACGTTTGGCCAGCGGCGAAGACATTCCCTGTTTTGCCCTCACCGGCCCCGATGCCGGTTCCGATGCCGGCGCCATGCCCGATACTGGCATCGTCTGCAAAGGTACCTTCGAAGGCCAGGAGATCATCGGCATCAAACTCAACTGGGAAAAACGTTACATCACGCTCGGCCCGGTGGCCACCGTACTCGGCCTGGCGTTCAAATTGCACGACCCGGAACACTTGTTAAGCGACGAATCCAACCGTGGTATTACGCTGGCGCTGATCGATCCCAAAACACCCGGCATTGATATAGGCAGCCGCCACTTCACTAGCAACCATATGTT
>JANOOU010000640.1:0-2603 GCA_031421475.1 Gammaproteobacteria bacterium
ACAGCAACAGCACTGGTTTTATTTATGACAATTCCAGGTCTGGCCTTGTTTTACGCAGGCATGGTACGTTCTAAAAATGTTTTGTCAGTGATGATGCAGGCTTTTGCTGTTACATCATTGATATCGATTTTATGGGCGTTATATGGTTATAGCCTTGCTTTTGACACAACGGGTATGGAGGCCGGTGTCATCAACCTGAATTCGTTTGTTGGAGGTTTGAGTAAAGCATTTTTAAGTGGCTTGTCAGTCGATTCATTGACACTCACCATACCTGAATCGGTGTTTATGACATTCCAGATGACGTTTGCCATTATCACGCCTGTGCTGATTGTGGGCGCATTTGCCGAGCGTATGAAATTCTCAGCCATGCTCTGGTTTATGGGTGTTTGGTTTACTTTGGTGTATGCACCGATTGCACACATGGTCTGGAGTGGTGCGGGTGGTTTGTTGTGGGATTGGGGTGTGCTGGATTTTGCGGGTGGTACGGTCGTACACATTAATGCCGGTATTGCGGGCCTGGTAGCGGCCATTATGCTGGGTAAACGTAAAGGTTTCCCAACGACAGCCATGCCTCCACATAACCTGACTTACACAGTCATTGGCGCATCCCTGTTGTGGGTAGGCTGGTTTGGTTTTAACGCAGGTAGTGCAGTCGCTGCTAATGGTACTGCGGGTATGGCCATGGCTGTTACCCAAATTGCTACAGCTGCAGCTGCTCTGGGTTGGATGTTTAGCGAATGGTTGAGTCATGGCAAACCCAGTGTACTGGGTATAGCAACCGGCGCAGTAGCCGGCTTGGTTGCCATTACACCTGCTTCAGGAACTGCAGGACCTATGGGTGGTTTGCTGATCGGTGCAGTAGCGGGTGTGGTTTGTTTCTTTGCTGCTACCAAGCTGAAACGCGCCATGGGTTATGACGATGCGCTGGATGTGTTCGGTGTGCATGCAGTGGGGGGTATTGTAGGCGCCATATTAACCGGGGTTTGCGCGGATCTTAGTTTTGGCGGTGTGGGCCTGGCGGAAGGAAGAAGCATAGGCGAACAGGTCGCAATACAGTTTAAAGGCGTGTTATTTACCATCGCGTATACCGCAATTGCGAGCTACATTATCTTGAAGGTGATAGATATTGTTATTGGTTTGCGTGTAAGTGAAGAATCGGAGACCGAAGGTCTGGATATTTCCCAACATGACGAGCGTGGTTACAACCTGTAAGCATCATCCTGTATCAGGCAACCAGAAGGTTGCCTGATGTCTTTTGTGTTAGAGCCTACAGCTGGATTTCTGCCAGTGGTCTGGCCGGGCGATAAAGCCTGGCCTTTTTGTTGTCTGTACGAATAATATAATGTTTCAGTCTCAATTCAGGCCAGTTTAAATGAAGGGCAGCCTCTTAATTATTCTATTGTTTTCATGGTCATATGCCGCACACGGCGAAATCTTTAAATGGATAGATGAGCAGGGTAACACGCATTACGGCGACAAGCCGACTGATGATCAGTCCTTTACTCAATTAGATATTACTGAGCCAGAAAGTAAAAAACCTGTGCCAGATAAGGAGGATCGTGATGAGCGCCGCCGCCGATTAGCTGACGTACTGCAAGAAGACAGACTGAAAAAAGTGGAAGAAAAAAATAAGGTGCTGGTGGAGCAGGAGCAGCTCAATAAAAAGTGCGCCTACGCTAAAGACCAACTCAAGCAATATGAAGATTCCGACTTTTTATATAACCTCGATAAAGACGGCAACCGGCTTCGTATGTCTGACGAGTATAAAACGTCATCCATTGTTAATTTGCGTTCACAAATCAGTAAAAATTGTATGAAATAAAATAGCGCCTGGTAAGGCAGGTAAGACAAATTTACACGATGTCTGCCTGTTATCGGGCTGTAGCTAAAGATTGTATCACTTGACTCAGTGCATGATTGAAGATTGAGTGATCTGCAATCATTCGTGACTTACCACTACGTAGTTCAGAAATAAAAATGTCTACATCTTTTTCAATTCCCTTCACACCCAGGCGATCCACAAAAACCAGATGCGCATCCTCGGCGACAATTACAGAGAGTTTGAAACGACGTATTGGGCGATTATTACCATCATAAACCTCGAACCAGACACCCGGCTTCACTTCGGTTGGCAGACGAGCAATTTTTTGTTTGGCAACCAGTAGTTTTTCGTCTATGTGATCGCCGTCTGCGAACGCATCAGCAGTAGCGGGAATATTATGTGTAACATTACTTTGATGGGGCGATTCTGCCATCATGGTTTCATAGGTGCGAGTGAGTAGTTGTACGGCACTGAAAACGTGTTCTTTACTTTGCTTGGTTTCATCTAATCCCAGCTTAATACCTGCGATAAGCTGTTTGTAATTCCATTTAAGGAATAACCATGTATCCTCATTCTTAATGGGTTGTAATGAATTCACCAGACGTTTAAGCATAATGACTGAATGTTTCCATTGCGAGCTATCCTTGCCATGTTTAATGCAGGCATGAAACATGAGAGTTGACCAATATTTAAGAATGAGGGGCTGTACATTTTTGGGCACAATTTTGCCAATCATATGGAGTTGCAATTCAGCCATAACAAGTTGTCTTGCGTGTTCCTG
>JANOOU010000641.1:0-5358 GCA_031421475.1 Gammaproteobacteria bacterium
CGAGAAACAAAATACCCTGGGTACCGTGACGTCTGGCATCCGGCAGCATGGCTGGTACAGCCCATTCAACCAGTTCATTTACCCGGAATGGAATGCCACGCAAATCCGACGGCTCCATTTGCGACAAACGAATATCAATCACCGGTGCGGCATGTTGTAACGCAATCTGCGCGACGATCTGCGACTTTCCCACACCCGGCGGGCCCCATAACATAACGGGAATATGATGGCCGGAATCGGTACTTACAAATTCACGCTCCAGCACGGTTAACAATTTGGCAGGACGCATAGTTCTCCTGAAACGGGGGGAGTAATGAGCGGGCTATGCCCGCGAATATTGTTATAAAGACTAACGCAAATGAACGCGAATTTTTCTTGTCCCTCCCCTCAAGGGAGGGAGAATTTTGTGCTACGCGGTTTTTTTATTTGCGTTCATTAGCGTTAATCTTTATAACAACACTCTTGGGCATAGGCTGCTCAATAATCCCCCCGTTTCAGGAGAACTATGCGTCCTGCCAAATTGTTAACCGTGCTGGAGCGTGAATTCGTTAGTACCGAATCCGGTCATCATATTCCCGTTATGCTATGGGGGCCACCGGGTGTGGGTAAGTCGCAGATTGTGGCGCAGATTGCGTTACAACATGCCGCTCCTGTGATTGATATTCGGTTGTCGCAAATGGAACCGTCGGATTTGCGCGGTATCCCATTTCGCGTGAATGAGTTGGTGGAATGGGCGGTGCCTGCGATGTTGCCCGACGCCAAACGTCATGGTGCAAACGGTATTTTATTTCTCGACGAAATTACGTCGGCGCCGCCGAGCGTGTCGGCTGCGGCTTATCAATTAATTCTGGATCGGCGTTTGGGGCAGTATCAGGTGCCGGACGGCTGGGCGATTTTTGCGGCCGGCAATCGTCAGGGCGATCGCGGTGTGACCTACACCATGCCTGCGCCTTTGGCGAATCGGTTTTCACATTATGAAGTGGATGTGAATCTGGATGACTGGGTAGCCTGGGCCTGGTTGCGTGGCATTGATGCGCGCATTATTGCGTTTTTACGCTTTCGTCCGGATTTATTATTTGAATTTGATCCGGCACATAATCCAGTGGCGTTTCCGTCACCGCGATCCTGGGAATTTGCGCATAGCGCCCTGCATAAATTTGAAGATCATCCAGAATTATTTCTCGGCGCACTGCAAGCCTGTGTTGGCCCGGCGGCCGGTATTGAATTAAATGCGTTTATACAAAGCCTGGATCAAATGCCCGATCTCGATGCGATTTTGCGCGGCGAGGATATTGCCGCACCCAAAGAAATTGATTTGCAATACGCCGTGGCCTCAGCACTGGTGGGGCGTGCCATTCAGGCCAAAGGCATGGATAACGCCATTCCAGTCATGGGACATATATTGAATTACGCGCGCAAATTCCGTCAAAAAGAAATGGGCGTGATGATGGTGTCAGATATGCATCGTGCGATTGGTGAAACCCTGTTCGACGTGCCAGAATTTACCGACTGGGCTGACAGTATTGCCGATTTGATGATCTATTAAAAAAATTAACGCAAAGACGCAGAGAAAAATTATGAAACCTTCGCGTGCTTTGCGTCTATGCAACAAAAAATATGTCTGAAGATCTCGAAAAAAAACTCGCCACTGCGCGTACCAAATTAATTCTCGACAAACCTTTTTTGGGTGCGCTGGTATTGCGTTTGCCCATGCTTGAGGCCAAGCCGGATTGGTGTCAAACCACATTCAGTGACGGCAAGGCACTGTATTACAACCGCCAATATATTGAAGCACTTAATGCGGACCAAACCCAGTTTGCGTTAGCGCATGAAACCCTGCATTGCGCGTTGTCGCACTTTGCGCGACGTGCGCACCGGGTGAAGCAGCGTTGGGAGATGGCCTGTGATCTGGCGATTAATCCAATACTCATTCAGGATGGTTTGACGCCTACACCTGATGCGTTATTTTTGCGTGAGTACGAAGGCTTAAGCGCCGAAGAAATTTATCCTTGCCTTAAAGATAATGACAACGATCGTGAGCGCGAACTGGAACAGAATGTTAATCCCGACTCTGATGGCGAAGGGGAAGGTGCGCAGGGCGACGAGCAAAAACAAAAAGAAGGCAAAAAACAAACGCAGCGTAACGAATCCAGAGGTAAAGGCGAAGAAGACGGTGGCGCTCGCGAAGAAAATTCACAAAAAAATAATGACAGCGACGGCCAGGGCGCATCACAACCTGAACCGCTAACACAACAGGAAATAGAATCACTCGCGGTGCAATGGCAACAACGTATGGCGAGTGCTGCACAACAGGCGATACAAGCCGGAAAATTGGGTGGCGCCATGGCGCGCATGGTGGGCCATATGTTGCAACCGCGTTTGCCCTGGCGTATGTTGCTGGCGCGCTATTTATCGATGGTGGCGCGCGATGATTACAGTTATTCGCGACCTTCCAACCGGCGTGGTGATCCGGCGGTGTATCCGTCGTTGCGCAGTGCGCAAGTGGATATAGTAGTGGCGGTTGATACCAGTGGTTCAATTTCGAATAATGAAATAGCTGAATTTATCGGCGAGATTGATGCAATTAAAAGTTATTTACGCGCACGCATCAGTTTGCTGGCCTGCGATGCAAAGCTTGCAGACGGCGCGCCCTGGTGTTTTGAGCCCTGGGAAAAATTTGAGCTTCCACAAAAATTTTCAGGTGGGGGTGGCACCCGCTTTGAACCGGTGTTTGATTGGGCTGCGCAGCAAGATCGCCAGCCGGATTTGCTGGTGTATTTCACCGATGCGCAGGGAAGATTTCCAAAAGTGGAGCCAGGATTTCCGGTGATCTGGCTGGTGAAAGGTAAAACGCCTGTGCCCTGGGGGCAGCGGGTGCAGTTGAATTAATGATTATTGGAGCGGGCTATGCCCGCGATTTATTAATAAAGATTTAACGCAAATAAACGCTAATGAACGCAAATAAAAAAACTGCATCTTAGGTTCCTCCCTCCCTTGACGGGAGGGGGAGGGTGGCAGACTTTGAAAGTGTAAATATCTATCAGACACTTTCACCCCCACCCTAACCCTCCCCCGTCAAGGGGGAGGGGAAAAGTAAGATTAATTATTTGCGTTTATTTGCGTTTATTTGCGTTTTCTTTTTCTTTGCGTGGCAATCTAAAACATGGATCTTTCCCCCGAAGACAGTTTGCGTTTGAATGTGTTATTGCGCCAAGGTTTGTTAGCCGTGCGCATTGATGAATCACGCATGACAGTACACGCACTAACGTCGCGCGGTGAAGCGAAGGTGCCGTTGCATGCAAATTGTCGGCCTGATCAATATATTCGTTATGTTAAAGCGGTGTTTTCATCCCATTCTTTGGGATCACCAGGTGGTTATCCGGTGTACCTCAAACGTTGGACGCGCATGGGCCAGGCTAAAGACGATAGTCTGGAACAATTATTATTATTGGGCGAAGAAGAAGCGGTTGTCGCCGTGGTGCATGCCGCCGGTTTAAGTAACGAACTGGCTCGCCGTGCCTGGTGGTGTATGCCCATAGCCGATAACGCACGCCGCATGCTGGAGAAGCCGGCCGTGGTGGCTGGCGATATGGGGCCGATACTGGCGACGTTTCTGATAGAGAATTTACCCTTCGAAGAAGAAGCGCTGGCAATGATCGACAGTGTACGTGCTGCATTGCAACCCGGATTAATTGACGAGTCTATGCGGCACAGTTTATGGGCAAAATCTAAAACGAAAAATGCTTACTATGTGGGATTTTTACAGGCTGTGCCGGATGCTTTGCCAGCAGAAGTTGGCGCCCATGCCTGCTACGAAACATTGCGGCAGGAATTATCGTCACTGCTGGAACAAGACAACAAAGCGGCCAAACAATTATTGCGTGTCATGAGTGCGGCCGGACAAAACTATTTAAAGACAGTCGATACCGCCTTGCAGCGCCCAAGTAATCAGGACATGGTGATCGCCCTGTTTATGACGCTGGAGCATTACTTTCGGGATGTCTGCCCGGGCTTTGACAACCGGCGTGATATCAATAATATTTTGCAATCGGCGCAACGTGTGGCTGACACAGCCACGTCTCAAAATAATGAACTACAGTTACTGCTTGCATTCATACCGGGCTATAAGGAAAAAATTCTCGCGATGATGGTGCTGTCAGCGTATTGCGAAATCCTGTTGTTTCCGGTTTTCGGTCAAACCGATGCTATAGGTACTGTCATGCGCAAGAAAATTGCGCATCTGGTTGAGCCCTTGCAGCAGCAGTTGCATATACTACATTCGCCATGATCCAGTTACATATCAGCAAGATCCACATTACCCTGTTGGTTAAGGTTGCACACGATGTTTTAGGGCAACATTTGCCTTCGTCACCGGGTGTGGTGGGTGATGTGTTGACCACACAAATTGTTGAGCAGGTTAATAAACATAAATTGGGTTATTTTCCGGCGCTGGATTATTTTCAGCAACATGACGGTGTTGACGACGATTTGATTGATGCAGCACAAACCATCGGCTGGTTTGCAGCACGTTATGTGCGTGAAGAAGTGCAACGTCGGTTACGGCCTTTTTTTTCTACCCTGAGTTTTCAGTCGGTACATACTCAGGCCTTCTCATTGCCTTCCGTTCGTCTTAATCAGATTAATGCCTGGCAACTATTGTGTGCGCACTATACGCCGGACACGGTGAAGATAGATATCATCGCCACCGTGCTGAAAAAACAAGAAAGCCCGGAAGGTTTGGCGAACTGGGCAAAACAATTATTTAAACGTAATCTCGATGGGGTGTTTGAAAAATTGGATGTTATACAAACAATGGTGATCGGTTCTTAACGGCTCAAGAGTGATAGATGAAAATTATTATTGGTATAGTGTTGCTAGCAGTTGGCATCTATTTTTTGCAACCCGTGTGGTCGGATTTTATGGCTGGGCCTGGTACCTTCAGGGGCGATGGTACGGAGCGCATAGTGGTTTTTACGTCCACGGATTGTGGAAGTACTTGTCGTGATGCGGTCAGTTACCTCACCCAGTCAGGCCAGATGTTTGAAGAACTGAGGCTGGAAGATGATCAAATCAATGTAAAACTTTTTCACCAGTTAGGTGGTTCGGATGTCGTGCCATACTTAACATCAGGTTATCAGATAGTAAGTGGGTTTTATCCGCACGATTATCTTTCGGGACTGGCTGCCGCGCGCGGTTTGTCTGTACTTGATCCGTCTTTACGTGATGTGTATGCGCAGCATTTTGCCGCTAACAATAAACCCTTGCTGGTAATGTATGGCACCAGTTGGTGTGTCGATTGTGCGGCACTGCGTGAATACTGTAATGATAATAAAATTAAATTGCTCGACTGGGATGTTG
>JANOOU010000642.1:0-2780 GCA_031421475.1 Gammaproteobacteria bacterium
GACTTTCTTCGTTAATGACCTTATGGCCCGTTACATATTCGCCATATTCAGCATTGTTGGAAATTGAGTAATTCATGTTCGCGATGCCGCCTTCGAACATCAAATCCACAATCAGTTTTAACTCATGCAAGCATTCAAAATAAGCCATTTCTGGTTCATAACCGGCTTCAACCAGGGTTTCAAAGCCCATTTTAACCAGCTCAACAGCGCCACCGCAGAGTACAGTCTGCTCACCGAACAAATCGGTTTCGGTTTCATCTTTGAACGTGGTTTCAATAATACCGGTGCGGCCACCGCCCACAGCAGAAGCATAGGACAGCGCCAGTTTTTTGGCCTTGCCGGATGCATCCTGATAAATAGCAATCAAATCAGGCACACCACCACCACGTACAAACTCACTGCGTACGGTATGGCCGGGCGCTTTGGGTGCAATCATGATCACATCCAGATCCTTGCGTGGCACGATCTGGTTGTAATGAATGGCAAAACCGTGAGCGAATGCCAGTACGGCACCCTTTTTCAAATGAGGTTCGATATCGTTTTTGTAGAGTCCCGATTGAATTTCATCCGGCGCCAGTATCATGATGATATCGGCAGCAGCTACTGCGGCAGCAATAGGTGTAACTTTCAAACCGGCATTTTCGGCTTTCACGGCGGAAGCTGAGCCAGGCCGTAGCGCAACGGTCACATCAACACCGGAATCTTTCAGGTTCAAGGCATGGGCATGGCCCTGTGAACCATAACCGATAATAGAAACTTTTTTGCTCTTGACGATAGAAAGATCGCAATCTTTGTCGTAATAAATATTCAGGCTCATAATTTTAGTCCGCTAGTTAATAATTAGTCAGAGCGCTTTGCACGAGCCATTCATGGCTCGGCAAAACAACAAAACCAAACGCTTTAACGATTGATTTTTCTGGCACATCCCGGTGCCAGGAAATTTTTCCACTTCGTGTGAAAATTTCAGTCAATTTAAACAGTCAGGGCTTTTTTACCACGGCTGATACCAATGGCGCCCGAGCGCACCACTTCGTGAATAGTGATAGTAGAAAGCGCCGTTAAAAACGCATCCAGATTGTTGCTGTCGCCGGTAAGCTCTACCGTGTAGGTAGTGTCAGTTACATCAACGATCTCACCGCGAAAAATATCCACCAACCGTTTCACTTCGTCACGCGCTTCACCGGTAGCTTGTATTTTAGCGAGCATTAATTCTCGTTCGATGTGAGCACTCTCGGTGAGGTCAATCAATTTAACGACATCAATCAGCTTATTCAGCTGCTTTAATATTTGCTCGATAATTTCAGCCGTGCCAGACGTCACAATGGTCATGCGCGACAGGGTTTTATCATCTGTCGGCGCAACCGTGAGCGATTGAATATTGTAAGCACGCGCCGAGAACAACCCTGCAACGCGCGACAGGGCACCCGATTCGTTTTCCAGAAGAATTGAAATAATATGTTTCATTGCCATTACACCAAAATCATTTCATTTAAACCCGCGCCCGCCGGAATCATCGGGTAAACATTTTCTTCACGATCTGTCATAAAATCGAGAAACACTACACGATCTTTATATTTACCGAAGGCTGCTTCCAATGCAGGTTTTACATCTTCCGGTTTTTCGATGCGCATACCAATATGACCGAATGATTCAGCCAGTTTGACAAAATCGGGTAGTGAATCCATATACGACATGGCATAACGTTTTTCGTAAAAAAATTCTTGCCACTGACGCACCATGCCCAGATAACCATTATTCAGATTAACAATTTTTACCGGCAAGCCGAACTGCTTACAAGTTGCCAGCTCCTGAATACACATCTGAATACTGCCTTCACCGGTTACACATGCCACCGCCGCGTTTGGATGAGCAAGCTGCACACCCATAGCGGCAGGCAATCCAAAACCCATGGTGCCCAAACCACCGGAATTAATCCAGCGACGGGGTTTATCAAACAGGTAAAACTGCGCGGCAAACATTTGGTGCTGGCCCACATCCGAGGTAACAAACGCATCGCCTTTGGTCACTTCGTATAAAGATTGAACAACATATTGCGGCTTGATGACACCGCTGTTGCCATCGTATTTCAAACAATCCTGTGCGCGCCATTCGTTAATTTGCTTCCACCAAATTTTTAATGCACCCGCTTCTATCTTGCGTTCATCGTCAGCCATCAGGCGATTAAATTCCAGCAACACCTGGTTCACATCACCGACTATTGGCACATCCACTTTCACATTTTTGGAAATAGTGGCGGGGTCAATATCCACATGCACAATGCGCGCGTCTGGACAGAATTTTTCCAGATTACCGGTTACGCGATCATCAAAGCGCGAACCGATGGCAATCAAGACATCGCAATGATGCATCGACATATTGGCTTCATAGGTACCGTGCATGCCCAGCATGCCCACAAATTGTTTCTCGGTAGCCGGATACGCACCCAGGCCCATCAGAGTGTTGGTAATAGGCGAGCCCAAAGTCTGCGCAAATTTAATGAGTTCAGCCGAAGCATTACTCAGAATAACGCCTCCGCCGGAATAAATCATTGGGCGCTTGGCGGTATAAATTAAATCCAGCGCTTTTTTGATCTGGCCGAGATGTCCCTTAACTGTCGGATTGTAAGAACGCATTTTGATATCACGTGGATAGAAAAACTCGGTGCGATGTGCGGTTACGTCTTTTGGAATATCCACCACCACGGGCCCGGGACGGCCTGTAGTCGCCACATAAAACGCTTTCTTCATAATCATGGCCAGATCTTTAACATCTTCAACCAG
>JANOOU010000643.1:0-8271 GCA_031421475.1 Gammaproteobacteria bacterium
AGCAGTCACCACGTCACTCTTTATTCATCCGCCTCACTACAAGGAATCGTCATATGAGCATCAAAATACTATTCGGATTCATTTTCTCTTCATTAATACTCACCGGCTGTAGCAGCTCCAGCGACTCAGCACCGCCATCTTCTGGTGCGCCAATACCTACTGGTACGCCCATACAAGGTCTTGCGGACTGTACAGCACAAACCAATCGCGCAGTAATCTGCGGTAAAACCACGGCGTCAGATGGCGTCACACCTTTAATTGGCGCCGAAATCAAGCTGATCACAACGGGTAATGCCAAGCCTCTGGTTAGCAAAGGCATTGCTGACACCAGTAAATGCATAACCGATACTAACGGCGAGTTTGCCTGTTTGTTACCGGAAGGTACATCGGGCACTTACCAGTTTGTTGTATCGAATAGTGGATTCTCCAACGCCAGCTTCAGCGCTGCTTTAATTGTGGGATCGACTACAGATATTGGCGCTACCACACTCACCGCAAACAATTCCCAAAAATGGGTTGTTGTACCCGGCTCCTTTGATGGTGTTCAAATCCTGCTGGCGCAGCTCAAGGGATGCACTCTTAACAATTCAAGCGACATGCCATTTGATCCAACAATGGATAACCACAGCGACGCACGTTCCAGTACAGACTGCACCAACAAGGGATTGCTGGTACTGGATTATGCCGATGTAGATTCATCTCTTAATATAAATACCTTTCTTGCCAGCCAATCACTACATGACTACGATGCGCTTTTTATTAATTGTGGTGCCTATAATTATTACGAAAATTTTTCAGCCATTAATAGCAATATCAAGCAATTTGTCGCCGCCGATAAATCGTTATATTTTTCTGATCTTACCGACGCCTGGCTAACTGAACTCTACCCTGACAATATTAATTTTCTCGGCAATGACACTTCGATTGGCGAGATCATCGGCAATGTAGTGCACACTGGCCTGGCAGGCGCAGTCGGCAACCCCATTAGCATCGTGTTTGACCTTGGCTTTTGGTCCGCCATGGAATCTGTAACATCCAATGTAAACACTTTTATTACAGGCGATATTACAAGCGTATCAAACTATACAGGCACTTATCCCATAACCGTTGGTTGGAAAAATACAATTAATTCAGGCTGCATTTTTTACACTTCCTATCACATCGAAGGTGCATCAGACGGTGCGCCGCAAGAACTGGCGATGAAGTATTTAATTCAAAACCTGCAGCAAGTTTGTATCTAGTCGTTGCCAAAATCCTGCATACCAATAACTGTCGTATGCAGGACGCTGCCATATCAAAAAACGAGAGAGGAGGCCGGACTCAACAGATCAAGCAACAGATCACAACAGAGGAGTCTTATCAATATCAACGAGTCTGCCCCCAATGCCATTACATGCCAGCGCTGTTTATAGAGTTCATGCAAGGCGGTTTTTGATACGGCGTTATCCGATAACAAGGTTGTGACCAATATCCGGTTGCCCGTCTTAACTTCTCGCAGGTTGATTTCATTCGGAAAATTGTCGTATTGCGATGGCGTCATCCAGTCCGGCATGCGTTTAGGTTTCTGCCATGCCACAACATGATCGCGTGCACCTAATTTGCGTCCTGTTCTGAAGTTGGTTTGGCGTGAGGCGTGTTGCTGAAAAACAACATCGGCGCCCTTTGCCATGAGCAGGGCAATCAGAAAATAACTGCAATAATAACGGTCAGCCAATACCACATCACCGGGTTCGAAATGAGCGATTAACTGCCGCAGTAGTGTGTGTTCACTTGCACCTTTGCCTTTGAATGCACCCATTGCAGCTTGCAAGACGGCGCCGCTACTCAAGCACAATATAGCGACGATGCGTGCCACAGGAAATCCCAGCCCCGGTTGCTGCCCGGTTTGCTGTGGATAGTGTTGTTGATTGGCAGCGGTATCTGGCAGTGTCACGGTGGTGCCATCGACCAATTTGACGCGACGACCTTGCCAGCGCCAGCTGTTGGGTATTTGTTCGAGAATGAGTTGGCCGGTTTGTTTAACCAATGTTGCAAGCATGTCTGTTGGTAATCGTTGCCGGGCTTTGCAGTAAGCACCGGTGGTGGTGCTGCACGCAGACAACCCATTAAACACACGTTCAACAACAGGGTGATTAACCGTGTTTTGACAGGATGAATCGGTATTCATCGCCTGCGCCAGAAACAGCGACAAGGTATTGGTGGGTGTGTACAGGCGTTCTCGATGCGTAGGTTGCTGTTGTTCGACAACGTCTAATAATTGTGGGCTGGTGAGAATGTTGAAGAAGGTGTAGGCGTTGGTTTTTTGGGCGTGTTGGGTAATGTGTTTTTGTTGCGAGTGCACTCGCTTCTGGCTAGTATGCATAAAGGCTGGCGACCTCAGATGGTTGCAATTGTGTGGTAACAATCAGCTTACCATCTCGCCAGCCTTTTTTATTTTATTCAATTAGTTGCGATGCGTTTTGTTGCGGTGTTTGGGCTTAAGTAAGTGCCTCGGATATCAAACACCCAGTGAAGTGTTTTGGTCTGCCTCAAGTGGTGCACTTGCGAGTTGAATTCAAGGCCCTTTAATTTTCTGGCGCACGGCGTGCCTGCGGCGCTATACAGCTTAAGCAGAGATATTGAACAAACTTTTGGGCGCTTCCGCCTGCGTGCTTTGCATGTCACCCAAGTATACGTAAAAAATATCCTCAAGAAATAATTCCCCTAGCCGACAACAATATACGCATGAACCGTCTATCATCCGTGGTATGAATATTAATGTGAAAATATAGGAGATATATTGTTATGTTGAATAAAAAGAACTGGGCACTAACGATTGCGTTAACGTTAATCTGGACGCAAACCACAGTTGCGTCTGAGATGGATGATAGTATCCATTGGAATGGATTTATATCGGCAGTAGCGGCCATAAGTGATACAGAGACAACTTACTTAGAAGATATCAATAAAAATGGTGGTGTCCGTGATTATCGTTTGGGTCTATCCATGTCAAAACAACTGGGTGAAGGCTGGAGTGCAGCGGCCTTGCTTATTGCGCATGAAGGTGAAGAGCAGATAGTGCTCCACTGGGGATTGGTCAACTATCAAGTCAATGATAATGTGAAAATAGCGCTGGGCAAACAAAAGTTCATGAACAGCATAGTTTCGGAATATTACCATGTTGGATATGCCTATCCGTGGATACGGCCACCACAGGAATTTTATAGCATCCAGTCTTTGGGGCCTAATATGTCGATAGACGCCATTAATGGTGCCAGTGTATCCCTCAGAACCACATCAAATAATATTGAATATGCGATCCAGCCATTTATGGGCATTAGCGACCTACCAGCCGAATCTGGACAGTTAAAAAAAGTGATGGGTGTCAAGGCTAGCGCAGGGAGCGAAGCCTTTACTGTACAGGCCGCTTATTTCCAAGGGATGCTGCAGATTCCGGACAGTCCTGACAGGGCGATGTTGGATGGCGAAGATCTCAAGACGTGGACGCTAGGAAGCACTTTAAATTGGAAAAATTTAACAGGCTATCTCGAATATGGGCAGTCGTCCATTTCCAAATTTTCCGAGTTTGATACGGATGCGGGCTACGCCACCCTGGGCTATAAAATCGGGAAATTTCTACCCTATGTCACGTATGCCCAGTTTGAGCAAGACAGCGGCCTAGCGCAAAAATCGAATTACTTAGGCCTGCGGCGGGAGGTTAATTCATTTACTTCCATTAAAATTGAATGGCAGGGAATTACACCAACACAACGCAACACACCCCTGCCATCGGGCGCACAGCCCGCCGGATTATTTGGGTCCATGCCAAACGAAAGCGCGGTGAATATGCTAAGTTTAGGTGTTGACTTGACATTTTAAGGAGAACCCAATGAGATCATTTATAAAAACTATTTCGGCCTTGTCAGGAATCATCCTGATGATGAATATCAATTTCGCCTACGCCGAAATTGCATTAATTGGCCACACGGGTAACCCTGAAAAATCTTTGACAAGCGAACAGGTGAAACAGATATTTCTTGGAAAGACGGGAACCTTTCCTGCGGGACATAAAGCCATGCCTGTAGACCAAAAGGATGGCAGCTCATTAAGAACGGAATTTTATATGAAAATCACCCAAAAAGATCCTTCTGAAATCAAGGCATATTGGTCGAAGTTGATATTTTCCGGCAAAGGTACACCTCCTCAGGCGCTCGATAGCGATGCTGACATCAAGGCCTGGGTAGCAAAAAATCCTGCTGGTTTGGGTTATATAGATAGCAAACTGGTAGATGGTTCCGTGAAGTTACTACTAACTGTACCTTGAAGCTGGAGTGGCCAGAGCAGAAATATCCATGGATGGATGGTAAGGCTGGCAGCCAGGAAAGTGGTGGGTAATGGCTCGTTCATGGTCGTGCTAAAAAACGCATTGCGCGGCGTTGTCCTCGAATAAATTGGAACTGGATGTATCAATGCTGTGAAGCACAGGATGTGCGAGAGCAGCCATCATACTCTGTGTATATACTGTGCTTTTCCAGAGGATTTTGGAGCGCCACATCCCCAGACCGAGATCGTGAACAGGTCTTTAAGCGAATAAATCAGGTGGGTGGCTCCCATCCTGTTATGGCTTGGATTTTTCTGTTTTTTTGGAATTTGAGCAGAAGCACAAGTGTAGATAAAAGTGGGAAAAGAAACGATTAGGCGTGGCGACACAATATATTTTTCAGGAGAGTCTGAATGAGATGGCTGCTCAATATATCAATTAAAAAAAAGATATTACTTATTGCCAGCATTGCTATTCTAGGATTTTCTGTTTACCTTGCCTTTAATTTTTTTGTCACAAGCAGTAATTCCTCGAAACTGGAAGATATTCAACAGGCTCGTTTCCCAATACTTATAAAAACTGATGAAAATATCGTACGTTTAGATAAGATTAAAGAAATGCTGATCTCATCAGTCTCCAGTAATGAGCCTGAACTTATTGATAATGCGGACAAACTGGCTGAAGAAACTCATGCTTCGTTTGCAGAAATAGGCATCCTTGACTCTAGTGCCAAGGCGGAAGCTACCAAGATAGATGGGCTTTTTTCAGAATATTACTCTTCAGCAAAATCCTTAACCGAAAAAATGACCAACAATACGTTGGATGCACAAGATGTGAAGCCAGCCATGGAATCAATGGCTTTAAAATTAAAACGGTATGAAGAAGAGCAAAAAAAATTCCGTGATTTCAATTATACAGAATTTGTTAACACGCTCCATCAGGCAAACCAGGCCTCTAAACAAGCGTTAATATTGGGTTTTGCCATTGGGCTTATGATTGTCATCATTCTTGGCGTTACGGCCTTTGTGACAGCAACCTCCATTACCTCTAATATTTCTACTATTGTCCAATCACTTAAAGAGATGGCGACAGGAGATGGGGATCTTACCAAGAGATTAAAAAGCAAGAGCTCTGATGAAATTGGAGATCTGGTAAATTGCTTTAATGGTTTTGTAGAAAATCTGCAGGGGATCATCAGTACAACATCATCTACTACTATCCAGCTTGCTGCTGCCAGTGAAGAAACTGCACATATTACGCTTCAAGTCAGTCAAAGCATGCATCAACAGCGAGTGGATATCGAGAAAGTAGTAGATGCTATCAGGGAATTGTCATTGACTTCCCAGGAAATGGCCAAAAATACAGAAAATGCCGCGCGAGAAACACGGGATGTGAATCAGGAATCCAAACATGGGATGCAAGTAGTATCCGAAGCCATAGGGAGTATTACCCTCGTAGCGGATGAAGTGGAAAATGCAGCCGCAGTTCTCCGTGTGCTGGAAAAAGACAGTAATAGCATAAGCACCGTGCTCAATATTATCAAAAGCATAGCTGAACAAACCAATTTGCTGGCATTGAATGCCGCGATTGAGGCGGCACGTGCAGGAGAGCAGGGGCGGGGCTTTGCTGTGGTTGCTGACGAAGTACGCGCATTGGCGCAGCGTACCCAGCAAGCTGTCCGTGAGACCCAGCCGGTAATTGAAAAATTGCAAGCTGGGGCACGGAATTCCATGCGTGTCATGGAGGGGGGCTGTGCTCAGGCAAAACGAAGCGTGGAACAAGCATCCATAGCAGGCGCATCATTAAAGTCTATCGCACAGGCAGTGGAGACGATCAGTGCAATGAACGAAAACATCGCCAGAACGGTGGAGGAACAGCGCGCCGTAACAGAGAATATAAGCTGCAATATTGGAAATATAAGTCGTGTTTCAGAACAAATCGCCATGGGATCCAAGGAATCCACTGTTGCTAATGAAGCTCTGGCACGCTTAGCTGTAGACTTGCAAGATGTGGTGGGGCGTTTCCGCATTTAATCCAGAAGGCGAAATAAAACTCGCAGCGTCAGGTGAAAAATCAGTAAACAATCGAATGTCTCGTATGCATTCCCACGCAGAGCATGGGAACGAGAACATTATTGATTTCGTATGGAAGATATCTGCTGCGTTTCGCACCGTGTTTAAATTTCAATATCGATTACCGCCGCATCCACAAACCACTCAATATTTCCAATCCTGTTAATCGGCAATGCAATTTCCGCCCTGATTTGTTCAAGCGCGCGTTTTTTACTTTCCCCCGTCGTTAACACAATACGATGCGTTGCGCGTTGTAATGTTGAAACACTTAACGACACACGTGCAGCCGGTGGCTTGGGCGCATTGAATACCGGCACCACACTATTAATATTATCAAGCGCGATATTGCCTGGAAATAAACTGGCGGTGTGGCCATCTTCACCCATGCCTAAAAATGCTATATCAAGAATGGTGTTATCCATATGCGCTGCGTAGATTTGTGCAGCAGCATTTGCACCGAATTCTGCGGGTATCCGGTGTATGGTTTTTTTTTGTGCATGGATGGGCTGCCAGAGAGATTGTTGAATCATCACATCATTGCGTTCGGCATGGCCAGCAGGTAAACAGCGTTCATCACCGAGATACCAGTATACGTGTTCCCAGTTGATTTCTTTTTGTGACAAATAATAAAAGCACTTTGCCGGTGTGTTGCCACCGGGCAGGGCGATATTGCAAATATTGTTTTCTTGTAGTGCCTGTTCGATTAATTCCGCTATACGATTCGCGGCGGCTTGTGCAGCGAGCTCAGGTGATGCGAATGTGTGCCAGGTATGCATGTTATTTATTTGATCAGTCTGACGTTGGCTTATGCCAGCCGCCGACGCAATCGGTAAATAATTTTTCCATTTCCGGTACATCCCAGGTACCGGCACGGTAACGATCGATGGCAAAACGTTCTTTCCAATTTTCGAGCACGGGACGCATGATGTCCCAGGATTCTTCAACTTCGTCGGCGCGGGAAAACAGGGTGGCGTCACCCATGAGCACATCGTGTAGCAGTGTTTCATACGCGTCGGGAACATTCATGCCGGCGTGTGCATAGGGTGCGCGCATCACCATGCGTTGGATGTCGGTGGTCAGCCCCGGCATTTTTGCATTCATGCGCAGCACGATGCCTTCGTCGGGTTGCAGGCGAAATACCAGCGCGTTGGCTATGGGTGGTGTGGCATGGGTGTCGAATAAATTAAACGGGATGTTGCGAAAACGTATCATCACTTCGGATGCGCGATTTTGCATGCGCTTGCCGGTCCATAATATAAAAGGCACGCCTTGCCAGCGCCAGTTATCAATATAAAAACGAATGGCGGCAAACGTTTCTGTTGCGGAATCGGGTGATACATCCGGTTCGGTAACGTAGGCCGGTACTTTTGTGCCGTTAATATTGCCGGATGCATATTGTGCAGCAACCGTTACCTTGTCGATGTCTTGTGGTTCAAAGCGGCGTATGGCGCGCAGTACTTTCATTTTTTCATCGCGTACCGCATCGGCAGTAAATTCAACGGGTGGCTCCATGCCTACCAGTGTCATCACTTGCATTAAGTGGCTTTGAATCATATCGCGCAGGGCGCCGGAGTTTTCATAATATTTGGCGCGGTATTCTATGCCTAACGTTTCAGCAGCGGATATTTGAATATGGTCGATGTAATTTCGATTCCACAACGGTTCCATAATGCTGTTGGCAAAACGGAATACCAGAAGATTCTGTACGCTTTCTTTGCCAAGGTAATGATCTATACGGTAGATTTGCGATTCATGTAAAACCGATTGCAAGGCATGATTCAGTTCCTGTGCAGACTTTAAATCCATACCAAACGGTTTTTCAATTACAACACGTCTATAGCCATTATTTTGAACAACCAGTCCGGCGCTGTGTAATCCTTGTGTTACACGGGGATACCA
>JANOOU010000644.1:0-4118 GCA_031421475.1 Gammaproteobacteria bacterium
GTTGCACGAAATCAGACAGGGTGTGATTGGCAATAGCGAGCGCTTGCTGTGTTTGATCCGCTCGCGTTTGCCAACCCAGCTGCAACGGGCCGGGTTCTGGCAGCGGTGATGAATCGCTGTTAACAGTGTAAGCCAGGCCGCGTTTTTCGCGCACTTCATCCATTAATCGCGACGCAAAGCCGCTGCCACCCAGTGTGTGATTGGCAACATAGAGCGCGAAATAATCCGGATCGCCGCGCTGGCTGGCCGGCTGCCCGATCAACACATGACTTTGTTGTGATGGGAAATCAATATGAATGGTTTTGGCAGCCGTTAAAGCTGGCACGGGTGGTATGGCTGCCGGTGTTTCACCCGCAGGTAAATTACCCAATACATCCTGCGCCAGTTTTTCGGCCTGCTTGCGATCCAGATCACCCACCATCACCAGCAGTGCGTTTTGCGCCACATAATAACGGCGGTAAAACATTTGCAAATCACTTAGCTTGAGTGATGCCAAACTTTTTTCAGTACCCTCTTCCGGTGTGGCGTAAGGATGCGCGCCATACAATGCGATATTAAATGCATCTTCAGCAATCGCAGCGGGCGATTGTTGTTTGGCCTTTAACGCAAACTGCAAACGTTTTAATTCACGTTGCCAGGCATCTTGCGGAAAATCCGGTTTATTCAGAATTTTTTCCAGCGTAACCAGTGCCGGTTGCAAATATTGCGGAGCACTCAGACTGCGCAGTTGTAACCAGGCCATATCACGTGAGATGCCATTGCCAAAAGCGGCGCCCACTGCATCAAACTGCTCGGCTAATTGTTGTGCATTTTTACCACCGGCACCTTCGGACAACAAACCATTAGCCAACAGGGCAGTACCGGGTTTACCGCCATCACGCGCGCTGCCAGCATCAAATGTCAGTCGCACATCCACCATCGGTAAATCGCGCGCCGGTACAAAATATACCTGCGCACCGTTAGCCGTTTGCCAGTGCTCGATTTGCGGAATGGCGTGTGCGGTTTGCGTTAGCAAAACCAGTGCGGTCAAAGCAAAATATTTGATTGGAAATTTTTTAACGTACATGTGCATCTCCGGTTTTCTGCTTGCGAGGCGCTTGTTTAGGATCGATCGGCAAAGGATCCAGTTGTGCCACGGTCAAACGCTCATCAATGAGATATTTTTTTGCCACGGCCTGCACCTGTTCTGCTGTCACTGCCTGAATATTTTTTAAATAATCAGCTTTTTTCTGCCAGCCCAAACCCACGGTTTGCAGAGTGCCGAGTTGCATCGCCTGATAAAAAACCGAATCCTGTTCGTACACTGTGCTCGCCATAACCTGCACTCTAACTCTGTCCATTTCCCCCTGGCTCGGCGGCTGGTTCTGAATTTTTTTGATTTGTTCGCGCAGCGCAGTTTCAAGTTGCGCTATGGTGGTGTCGCCGGTAGGTGCCGCATTAAGCATAAATAAACTATCCTGTCGGGCCGTCAAATCATAACCGGCACCGGCCGAGCTGGCGATGCTCTGGCCGCGGATTAAATCACTGGAGAAACGACTACTGTTACCACCATCGAGCACACCCGCCAGCAGGTCCAGCGCGTAGGCTTCCCAGGCTTCGCTGGCGGCCAGTGTTTTTAGCACCGGCACTTTGTAACCCATCATCAAATACGGCACTTGCGCCGGTGCTTTTACCACCAGCCGCCGCTCACCCTGTTGCGGCACTTCAAGACGCGGTCGTGGCGGTGTTAATAACGAAGGCTTGAGCGGGCCAAAATATTTTTGCGCCAGTGCCAGTACCGCTTCCGGTTCAACATCGCCGGCCACTACCAGCGTGGCATTGTTGGGTGCGTACCAGGTAGCATACCAGTCACGCATATCCTGAATGCTCATGGTTTCAAGATCATCCATCCAGCCAATAATGGGTTGACCATAGGTTGAACTGGTGTAAGCCACCGCCAAGAAATGTTCGTGCGTGAGTGACGTGGGATTATCATCGGTTCGTGTGCGACGCTCTTCCTTGATCACTTCGATTTCTTTTTTGAATTCATTTTCATCCAGTACCAGATTGCGCATGCGATCCGCTTCAAGCTGCAAACACAGTTCCAGTCTGTCGGCGGCTATGCGTTGAAAATAAGCGGTGTAATCCATGCCGGTAAAGGCATTTTCACTGCCACCATTGGCGGCAATAATGTCGGAGAATTCGCCAGCGGGATGTGCGGGTGTGCCCTTGAACATCATGTGTTCGAGTGCATGTGACACACCGGTAACACGCTGCTCATAACTGCCACCCACCTTGTACCAGACCTGCGATACCACCACCGGCGAACGATGATCGGGCTGCACCAGCACGTCCATGCCATTGGCCAGTTGATAACTGTAAACGCCATCAACCGGCAATATCTTTGCCGGCTGTTCAGACTGCACAGCTGTATCCGGTTTGATGATCTGGCAGCCACTGACCACAGGCAGTAGCAGCATTGCGCCGAAAAAATAAAAAGATTTCATGTATTCCCCAATCGAATAATTGTCAGCATGGACTGAGCCGCCCGATTCAAGTTCGTGCAAGCTGCCGCCGAATGATAGGATAAGCGCCCGATTACATATACCCATTACACATCATGTTTGGTTTTTTACGCCGCGATAAAAATACTCCCGTCACCGAATCTGCTCAAAAAACAGACAGTGGCCTCTTCGCCAGCCTGAGCTCACGGCTGGGTAAAACCCGGCAAAATCTCACCGATGGCCTCGCCGATTTATTTCTGGGCCGGAAAATTGATGCCGGTCTGCTCGACGAAATTGAAACCCGATTGCTCTCCGCCGACGTCGGAGTTGACGCCACCCAGCGCATTATTTCCGATCTCACCCAACGCGTATCGCGCCACGAACTGAAAGATGCCGACGCATTACTCGAAGCACTGGCAGCAGACATGGTGAGCATACTCAAACCCTGTGAGCAGCCACTTCAAGTCTCATCAAAACAACCCTATGTCATCCTCATCGCTGGCATCAACGGCGCCGGCAAAACCACCACCATCGGCAAACTTGCCCACCGTTTTCAGCAACAAGGCCACAGCGTGTTACTCGCGGCCGGCGACACGTTCCGCGCCGCCGCCGTTGAACAATTACAAGCCTGGGGCGAGCGCAACAAGGTGCCGGTGATTGCACAAGGCACCGGCGCCGACTCCGCCTCGGTGATTTTTGATGCCATCGAATCCGCCCGTGCCAAACACATTGATATTGTCATTGCCGACACCGCCGGGCGTTTGCACACCCAAAGCAACCTCATGGATGAGCTGATCAAAATTAAACGCGTCATCGGCAAACTTGATGCAGGTGCACCGCACGAAGTGATGCTAGTAATGGACGCCAGCTTCGGCCAGAACGGACTGGTGCAGGCCCAGCAATTCCATCAGGCCCTCGGCGTCACCGGCATCACCCTCACCAAACTCGACGGCACCGCCAAAGGCGGCATGCTGCTCGCCATTGCCGAAAAATTGCGCATACCGATACGTTTCATTGGCGTAGGTGAGGAGATGGAGGATTTGCGCGAGTTTCATGCCAGGGAGTTTGTGGACGCCTTGCTGGATCGGCAATAACACAGCCCTTACTTTAGCGAGACACCTTAACCGGGTGTAATTGGGTGTATAAGTGGGTGTAATTGGGTGTATTATTGGGTACATGATCCAGGCCAATACCATTCAGATCACCCCCGACATTCTGGCAACCATCGCCAGCATTGATGAGTTCAAAGGCGCATGGCGCGTCATGAACACACTCGCACCCGACCGCCTACCCATCTTGCGCCGCGTCGCCACCATCGAAAGCGTCGGCTCATCCACCCGTATTGAAGGCAGTAAACTCTCCGATAGTGAAGTTGAATACCTGCTATCCAATCTTCAGCTCAAAGCCTTCACCAGCCGCGACGAACAGGAAGTAGCCGGTTACGCATCCGTAATGGAGTTGGTGTTTGCATCGTCGCAGGACATTGTCTTCACCGAAAATCACATCAAGCAGCTACATCAGAACCTGCTGGTTTACAGCGAGAAAGACGCCCGACACCGTGGCCAATACAAAACTGGCTCCAACAGCGTGGTCGCCTTCGATGAGAACGGTGTGCAGATGGGTATTGTGTTCGAA
>JANOOU010000645.1:0-9976 GCA_031421475.1 Gammaproteobacteria bacterium
TCGCCAGCGACCACCACCTGCAATCACGCGTGACTGCCAGGCCATGGCTCGCTCCGAAAATGAACTGGATTCGGTTAATGTCACGCCGGTACCAGGTAGCGACGTTGTCACATTCCACACCATCACGACAGCATTATTAAATTTAACAGGAAATTCACGCATATACCCGGCACGCGGTTCATCTGGAAATTCTGAAAACACGATAATCAGCTTATGGGTGGCACGCGTGGTATTTAACCATTCTGTTGCCTGCAACATCCCACCTGTAATATCTGTATAGGAACCGACATCTGTATCTGACGTCATTTTATCGACTGCATTAAGCAAAGCACGCTTCTGTTTATTCGCATTGGACGGCCTGGAACTGAAGGTAACAGCAACAACAACATCCTCCACAGAAAAAAGCTCATTATCAATACGCGCAATGGCCAGGGAATCGCCCGGCTCCAGTTTCGACAATAGAACCCTGGTTGTAGCACGCACATCGTCAAACGATTGTGCATAAAGTCCTGTACGATCAATCAATACGTATACCGCATGACTTTTTGGCATGGAATCATTGCATGACATGACTGCACAACACAAAATCAGTACGACAGACAATCTCATTCATCAATCTCCACAGATTTTGTTTCAGGCTTACGGCGTTTCATGGGCTGACGGCGATTCCAGAAACGTTCAATATAAATCGGCAAGAAAATTATCAGATCGTAAATAACTATAAGTAAACGAGCTGTAGTTTGCGTCAAGGTAACCAGGAGGCGTAACAGCATGGCTACCACATCCAGCAGCCACGACAAAAACATACTAAGCACGGTACGCATGGCATTAATGAAATTTTCCAGGGCAATCACCGAAAATATCAACAACAATGGCAAAGAAAAACCTATCACCACCTGGCCTAATACCGGTATCCAGCTCATAGACACCTGCTGCTGCTCATCCGACATCATCAATAACTTATTGAGAGCCACATTATCCTCAACCAGGGCATCCCGTGTATAAACCAGCAATGATTCCATACTTGCCATCATCAGCAATAAAAATATCATTAAATACATCACACCACGACGCTTGCGCCGGTCCAGCAAACCTATATCCGGTAATAACCGGGTCACACCGGCTGCCTCAAGCAAAAATAATCCAAGAATAATTTGCAGAAAAACAATAACCATAGTCGCAATATCCGAGGAACGCATGCCCATTACCAAGCCGTGTACACCAACGACTTCCGAGAGTGGCAATGCCAACAATTGAAAATTAATCACCCCACCTGCTATCGCAACCATTAACAACAAAGTAGACAACAGCAAGTTACTGGCCGCAGATTTACTTAATGTATGAACCGCCTGCTCGGTACCTTGCAATATTTGCTGATAATGATGCATTTGCATATCAATGACTTGTGCGCGCTCGATTAGTCGTTCAATTTTTTTGTCCAGCTTATCCAGATTCTCACCCATACCTCGCCACTGCGGAAGCATACGATTGAGTAAAGCATAGCGATTGCGATTCGCATGACGGTATTCGATAAGAGCCTTCTCCATAGCCTGTTTTAATGTATTGTGAATGTCCGCCAGAATCCTGGCAATCACATCGGATCCGTGGGCAGATATCTGCGCCACAGAATCTACAACCTGCAACCACTCAGGAGGGTGTGGCGGGACTTCGCCAGCCTCTGAAAAATTACGATCCATACGTGTAATTTGTTCGCGCATATCCCGATGCAATGTCGGCCATACACTGAGATCTCGCGCAACCTGCTCGGCTATTTTTACAAAATTCTTTTCAAGTTTGTATTCAAATAATTCACGGCCATTCGTTAAAAGAATGTCACGATTGCGTTGCCGCAAACTGACATTAACTGCCACCAGGTACTTTAATAACTGGCGCAATATGCGACTCAAACTATGAAATATCGTTATAATAGCCGTCTGTGCTGGCAAACGAGCGAGATACATAATCGACAACGTCAACAGTATCCAGATCAGCCCAGACATAAGTGGTTGCGAGGGAAACCAAAGATACTCAATTATTGATTGCGGAAAATCGACTGACATGGATAAAATCCTCCTTACACCTTATCGAGTGTATGTCGAATGCGACAGCTTTCCAAGGAAGTGCTAAGATTACAGACGAATACCCAGTTTTAAACGTGGCCAAGATCACACCCTCGATCAGCACATTATGTTTGAGTCCACCCGATCAATGCTGGTGCCTGACATTCCGAAATCCAGGCGCGCCTGGAACAATGGTAACAACACGCAACACGCTGGCGACAGCAACGATTCACGAGAATTCTAAAAGATAGCCCCAAGACCCTACTATGCCTACCAATAAACCCAAAAAACGCACTCCAGCTGCAAAAACAAACTATTCAACTGCCATCGACATCATGCAACCTGAATATTATCTCAATCGCCAGCTCAGCCAACTCGAGTTTAACTGGCGCGTGTTACAGCAAGCACGCGATCCAAGCATACCTTTACTGGAACGCCTGCGTTTCTTATGTATATTTGGCACCAACATGGATGAGTTCTTCGAGATCCAGGTCGCCGGCCTGAAACAAAAACTGGAAATGGGTGCTGCCACCAATGAGCCCGATAACAAATCCCCACAAGAAGTATTAAATGGCATAGGCCAACGCGCACGAGAAATGAACAGTGAGCAGTACGCATTATTTAACAAATTGCTCGATCACGAGCTGACACGTGAATCCATCCGTTTTTTGCGTCGCGCCAACTGGAGTGAATGCGTTGTCGCCTGGCTGCGAGAATATTTTGAGAATGAATTACTGCCCATTATCAGCCCGTTCGCCCTGGATCCGGCACATCCATTTCCTAAAATTCTCAACAAAAGCCTGCATTTTATCGTTCAGTTACGCGGCAAGGATGCATTTGGTAGAAACAGCGGTCTCGCCATTATTCAAATACCACGCGCCTTGCCACGCATTATCCAGCTACCAAAAGATTTGTGCGGCAATGGCAATAATGATTATGTTTTTTTATCCTCGGTTGCACATGCCTTCGTAGAAGAATTATTTCCCGGCATGAAACTAAAAGGCTGTTACCAGTTTCGTGTGACCCGTAACAGCGATTTATATGTAGACGAAGAAGAAATAGATGATTTATTACGGGCTGTAGAAGGCGAATTAGGATCGCGCCGTTATGGTGATGCAGTGCGCCTGGAAGTCGCACACGATTGCCCGGAATCCATTTACAATTATTTACTCACCAAATTCGAATTGGTTAAAAACGATTTATTTCAAGTCGAAGGCCCTGTTAACATCACACGACTCGCGGCAGTCTACGACATGATCGACCGGCCCGATCTAAAATTTAAAGCATTTACACCTGCACTGCCACCCATGATCGGTATCGCCGCTGACATATTTGAAGCCATGCGTAATCAGGATATTTTGTTACACCATCCTTACGAATCATTCGCTCCTGTCGTGGATCTTGTTCGAACAGCAGCCAGTGATCCCAATGTATTGGCCATCAAACAAACACTGTACCGCACTGGCCCTTCATCCAGCATTGTTGATGCTTTGGTAGCTGCCGCGAAATCCGACAAGGAAGTCACCGTTGTTATTGAGCTGCGCGCACGCTTTGATGAAGAAGCCAATATATCACTAGCGGCTAGGCTACAGGCAGCGGGTGCACATGTAGTGTATGGCGTAGTGGGCTATAAAACCCATGCAAAAATGTTGCTGGTAATTCGTCGTGAATCGCAAAAACTTCGGCAATACGCTCATATCAGCACCGGTAACTACCATGTTCGTACAGCGCGCACCTATACCGATTACGGATTTTTTACTTCAAACAAAAAAATCTGCGAAGATGTGAACCGTGTTTTTCAACAACTCACCAGCATGGGCCGTACCAAAGATCATAATAAAATCCTGCAATCCCCGTTTACATTATTTAATAGTATGCAGGCTAAAATTGAACGTGAAATTAACCATGTCAAAAAGGGCAAGCCCGGCCATATCATCATAAAACTGAATTCACTGGTAGAAGCCAAGATGATCCAGGCTTTGTATCGCGCATCCATGCAAGGTGTAAAAATCGACTGCATTATTCGTAGCATGTGCTCCTTACGTCCGGGTATTCCTGGCTTGTCCGAAAACATTCAAGTGCGATCTATCATTGGCCGCTTTCTCGAACACGACCGTGTGATATACTTTGCCAATCACAATGAAGCAGAAGTATATATATCCAGTGCTGACTGGGCCGAACGCAATCTTTATCGCCGTGTAGAAATAGCCACCCCGATAGAGCATCCCGCCTTACAGCAACGCATCATTGATGAATTACATTATTACCTGCAAGATAACACCCAGGCCTGGTTGTTACATGCAGATGGCACTTACACCCGGGCAGCACCGGTTCCTCCACAAGAACCCTTTACTGCACAACAAAAACTTTTGCAAAAACTGGCCGAGATTTCTTAAAATGTTCGTGCCAACACAACACAGCGCCTGAACTTAACCCAGTCACTTTCTTTACTTTATTATGCCAACTAAAAAACACAACATTAATCAAAACAAACTGGATCAGGTCGTAGCACAGGCACGCAAAGACAGCGAAAAGCGTGGCCACGGTTATCGTGAGCAAGCATTAAAACTTTACCCCTGGATTTGCGGACGCTGCGCTCGCAGTTTTACCCATAGCAACCTGCGCGAATTAACAGTACATCACAAAAATCATGATCATGACTTTAATCCAACCGACGGCAGTAATTGGGAATTACTGTGTTTGTATTGTCACGATAATGAACATCAGCGCTACACCGAACAAACCGCCAATCACTCCATTGAACTCGGCAACAAAGACACCAAACAAGCCATGTTTCAGCCCTTTGCAGATTTAAAAAGCCTGCTCAAAAAAGACCCCTCCTGACACTACCGTGCTGTATTGCTGCTAAAAAAACCGGCAGTGCGCATACACTCTGGCTGTTTCATTGCCATACTCCTGAGTAACCACCAGCCCAGCCACTTCGGGCCGTTTCACCTATATTATTTTCTTGGTCTATAATTCAAAAAAATCATGGGTTTACAAGCCATTTTTAAAACATAAGCTGAAAATACATTGTATGAATAAACTCTCATCTTCGTTTAATAGCTATTCGATCAGCCGTCGGTTGTTCATACTGTTTTGCATACCCGAGCTGATACTTAGCATGTTGCTGCTGTATGAACTTCAATTTAATACCAACCACAACCTGATTAGCACCTACTACATAGCCTCCATCATGCTGGTGCTCGTATTATTGTATTACCTAACCATACGACTCATTACTCAACCGTTGTTAAAGGCTGTACGTGGTGGCCTGGTTACGGTATCCAAAGTGATGGATGACTTCTCCGTACAACGCAAAGACATCACAAAAATAAGCATCACAGAAGAAACCAGCGAGACCAACCAGATTATTAATGCCTTTTTTCGTCTGGCATCCGAACTGAATGATATTGTTGAGCGTGAAAAAGAAATCAACACCGATCTCGAAGGAAAAGCCGAATTCATACTCGACGTCGTATCCATGGCCGCCAAGGGTGACTTAACAGGCGACATGATGATTTTCTCCGCGCAGGACTCTGTTTCACAAGTTGCAGCAGGTGTAAAAACCATGTTGAATAATTTGAATAACTTGGTCAAACAGGTACAAATATCCGGCGTACAGGTCACCTCCTCGGCAACGGAAATCTCTGCCACATCGAAAGAGCAGGAAGCCACAGTTGCCGAGCAGGCGGCCAGCACCAATCAAATCATGTCCACCATCACTGAAATATCTGCCACTGGCAAAGAACTGCTCAACACCATGGATGCCGTACGCAAGGTTGCTGAAAATACAGCGCAATCTGCCAGCCAGGGCCAGAAAGCCATGGTCTCCATGGAAACCACCATGGGCCAAATGCGCACTGCCACTGAAACAATTTCGTCAAAACTGGCTGTACTCAGTGAGAAAGCCGACAACATCAATACGGTGGTCACCACCATTAACCGTGTTGCCGATCAAACCAATCTGCTGTCATTAAATGCGGCCATTGAAGCTGAAAAAGCCGGCGAGTATGGCCGTGGTTTTTCTGTAGTAGCAACCGAAATTCGACGCCTGGCCGATCAAACCGCCGTAGCGACCTGGGACATCGAGCAAATGGTAAAAGAAATGTTATCGGCCGTTTCCGCTGGCGTGATGGGCATGGATAAATTCACCGAAGAAGTGAACCGTGGAGTGAATGATGTTGCAAAGGTAGGCGTTCAATTAAGCCACATTATTGAACAGGTGCAGGCACTGCTACCCAAATTTGAAACAGCCACGGAAGGCATGCGCTTACAAGCTGAAGGCGCCGACCAGATCAAGGAAAGCATGATTCAATTAAATGAAATGGCGCAACAAACAGCCGAATCATTACGTCAGTCCAACCAGTCAATAGACCAACTCAAAGATGCTGCACGCGGCTTACAGGAAGGCGTATCGATATTTAAAGTTACCGCCTGATGTTATTGCTAACAATAAATATCAAGGACGAAGCCTACGGCATCGATGCAAAACATATCATCGAGGTTATTCCCCTGGTAATTCTGCAACAGGTGCCGCATGTAGACGAATGTATTCGAGGTATTTTTAATTATCGCGGCACACCGGTTCCGGTTGTTGATCTATCTATTTTTTTTAATCATCATGCATGTCGTGGTAGTTTTGGAACCCGCATTATCATCATTCATATCAACATGCGAGACGGCACAATAAAGGCAGTAGGCTTGTTGGCCGAGCATGTAACTAAAGTCATTAAATGCAATCCACAAGATTTCCGTAGTAATGGCATTAGTGCTAACCATGCGCAATTTTTGCAGAGTGTTTATCAACATGAAAATGGCATAATTCAAATCATAGACGTAAAAAAAGTCATACCCGATTCAATTTCACAACAACTTAATACCCACGCGCTTTCATAATTCAGTGCGCCATGGACACTTCATACGATATTTTCAAACAAATATTAAAATATGAAATCGGCCTGGATGCCGATAGTGTTGGCGAAGCGACTATAAAAAAATTTTTAGGCCAAAGAATGCGGGCTTGCAAGCTGGAAAACATAGAAGAATATTGTCAACTGCTGTCTAATAATGACACCGAACTGGCAGCATTACTTGAAACAGCTGTCATACCTGAAACCTGGTTTTTTCGCGACGCACGGCCTTTTAACGTCATACTGAATTCTCTACAAAAGAATGCGCAAACATTCCAAAACAGACCTTGCACTATCTTGAGCATACCCTGCTCCACGGGTGAAGAACCTTATTCCATTGCCATGCATTTGTTGCAAGCAGGCATACCGGCCAGAAACTTTAAAATAAAGGCCGTGGATATAAGCCAACGCGCGCTGGATATTGCACAACAAGGTTATTACGGCAAAAATTCCTTCCGCGGCCAAATCTATCAACCCTATCTAAGCCAGTATTTCACACCACAATATGATCAATATTCTATACAAGACAAGGTACGGCAATGTGTGACATTCCATCGTGTTAACCTGCTCGACAACAGGACCTTGCCATACGATCAGTACTTTGATTTTGTATTATGTCGAAATCTGTTAATTTATTTCGACATATCTTCAAAATTAGAAGCGTTCAAGAACATACACAGAATGCTCAAGGACGACGGCATGTTATTCATAGGTCACGCTGAATTTGGTGCAGTACCCAGAGACCTGTTTACCAACATCGGTGCCGAACTGGCATTTGGATTAACTAAATTTCTGCCTGGCACATCTATACCCATAAAACCTGCTGTCCATACCCTAAACAACACACCGGAGCCGCCACCTTACTTCATACCAGAAAAAGCCATTATTAAAACCAAACCCGCGTTTTCTGATTTCATCCCGTTACCCGTGCAACCCATTGTGAACCCAGATCATGTTATCACCCATGTTAACAAATCCAACTTACTCGAACAGGCGCAGTTATTCGCTGATCAAGGCAATTTACAAAATGCCGAAGAATGTTGTTTACGTTACATGGAAGAACATGGCGAGAATTGCGATTCTCTTTTTTTGCTGGCACTCATCAATGGATCATCTGGTCAACACAAAATGGCAGAAAAACTTTATAGAAAAGCATTGTATTTGGACCCAAAACATTATCAATCGTTGATTCACCTGTCACTGTTGCTTGAACGCAGCGGCGATCACAAAACGGCAAACTTGTTGCGCCAACGCGCCGAACGTGCAATAAAGAAATAAATCATGAATGAAATTAAGATTAACGATTGCTGGAATAGCATTGGTGTCTGGAGCCGGGTTAAAACCCGCTGCCCCGAGCTGGAAAAGCTAGTACATTGTCGCAACTGCCCGGTGTACTCCAATGCCGGGCATCAACTACTTGATCGCCAAAACGATGCCGGCTACCAACAGCTATGGACTCGCAATCTGGAAAAACCCCGTGAAGAAAAACAGTCAAATTTACACTCGGCCCTGGCATTTCGCTTGGGTGACGAATGGTTTGCATTGCAGACAAGCATCATTCGCGAAGTAACTTATTGTAACAACCATCACTCGTTACCCCATCGCACGAACAAGATTTTACGTGGCATTGTTAATGTACGTGGCGAGTTATTACTTTGCGTATCACTCGGCTATTTATTTAAACTTCAAAAAAGCGAAAAAGATTACGACACGACCAAACCCATTCATCAACGCTACATCGTAATAGGCGATAACGAGGAATACTATACATTCCCCGTATCAGAAGTACGTAACACACTTCGCTATGATGTAGATGCCATACAAAAACCGCCTTCTACTCTCGCCGAGGCAACCAGTTGCTACGTGTCAGGAATCATCGTTCATGAAGACACACATATTGGACTGATAAACAACGAACTGTTATTTAATACTTTGCACCGGAGCACGGGATGAGCAAAGTAAACACCTCCATGTTCGACCTGTATGTTATGGAAGTCGAAACTCACACCCAAACAATTATGAGCGTGCTAACAGCATTCGACGTCAATGCGCCGGCTGTAACAGCCATTGAATCGTTAATGCGTGCAGCGCAATCGCTAAAAGGTGCGGCACGCCTAGTGAATGTCGATATTGCTGCAAAACTTGCTCATAACATGGAAAATTGTTTTGTGGCTGCACATGATAAAAAAATATGCCTGCTGATAGAGCATATCGATACATTCATTGCGGCAATCGATTTTATTAAAAAAACAGGCAAGATGACTGCCGATCAGCTTGAAAATCCTTCGGCTGAAATAACAGCCAGCCTACAATCACTTGCATCTCGTTTCGATGCAGTTTTACTATCAAAAACCACCTCATCTGATTCTACTAAAAATAACACTACGACAGCGCAAAAAAAAACCGCTACAACCGTAACATTTACAGCACCCGGTAACATCGATGCCGTTATGCTTGATCTTTTTCGGACTGAGCTTGATCATAACATTCACTCGCTTTCAGATGGACTATTGGCCCTTGGTGATAATGTCAGCGATAGTAAACTGCTTGAAGGAATGATGCGTGCATCGCATTCCATCAAAGGCGCCGCGCGATTAGTAGGCATAGATGTAGTCGTCAAGCTGGCACATGTCATGGAAGATTGTTTTGTCGCCGCTCAACAATCAAAAATCACGCTCAACGATGACAGTATCGATGTCGCGCTGCAATGCGTCGATATTCTAAAGGCGATTGCGCTCATAACACCCTCTGAACATTGTGGCTGGCTGGAAGCCAACAGTCATCAGGTTGCTGCTCTCGTTAACACACTCCAGCGCATTAAGCAGGGGGAAAAAAACCCTGTTTTAAATGACAATAAAACCTTATCCCCCACACCAGAACCATCCAGGCAGCAAACAACTGAAACCGACAAAAAACCGTTGGCCGCCAGTCATCAAGATGCTGTGGTACGCGTCAGCGCTGCACTCATTAATGCACTGATGGGATTGGCCGGCGAGTTATCCG
>JANOOU010000646.1:0-4981 GCA_031421475.1 Gammaproteobacteria bacterium
CATTTGCGACTGCGCAATTAGCATTCAACTCACGGCGCTGCGTCAGGTATTAATCAATATTACGGAAAATGCACTGACATATGGTGACGACAAACCGGTAATCATAGAGCTTGAATGCCAGCCCGAAGCGGTTTTTATTCGTGTGATTGATCAAGGCTCGGGCATACCCGATGTTATGCTCAATAGCATTTTTCAACCTTTTGTGCGCATCGCCAATAGTCGTACGAAAGGAACCGGGCTGGGCCTCGCCATCGCCAATCTGATCTGCAAAACCCATGGCTGGACTTTACAATTAATACCCGGCATAAAAGGCGGCACTGTTGCACAGTTGCGGCTTCCCCGCGCGCCAGGCGCTGAAACAATTTGATACAAATCAGCTGTCCGCTGAAATACCTTTAACGACGTTTTACTCCATGATGCCTATCAAGCCATGAACATTTTGTGTTCAGGCACACTCTGGAGGAAACCCATATGAACACGCATCTAATCAAACCATTGGCGATTACAATAAGCATGATCCTTGGTAGCACCCTATTGACGGGCTGCAACTCGGGAAACACATCGGCTAGCGACACCAACACCGAAACTGGGACTTACACCGCAGCACCAAAAATCAATCGCACGATTACATTTATTCATATGAATGATTTGCACGCGCATCTCACTGAACACTTCGATTATATAAAAACCAATGACAGCACTGCACCAAAACTGGTAAAAGCCGGTGGCATAGCACGCATCGCCACCGCTATCAGCACCCTGCGCGCCAGCAACCCTAACAACAGTGTTTTAATGAATATTGGTGACACCTATCACGGCGGAGTGGAAGCGCTGTACACCAGCGGCAATGCAGTCGTCGACATCATGAATGAAATCGGTGTGGATATAGGTGTGCCCGGCAATTGGGATTATGCCTACGGAGCCAATGCAACGCGTCAGCGTTTCAGTACGGCCATCATCAGGGCGTCCGATATAAAGAAAGTGAATTATCCCAATCTTGCAGCCAATGTCACCAGCACTCTCGCGGCACAACCGTTTCTGCCTGCAACAAAAATCCTGGATATAAACGGCGCAAAAATCGGTTTTATCGGCCTGTCATCCGACATTGTTCCTAAAATGAGTGAAGCCCTTGCAACCGGTTTCGATTTTTTGCAAGGGGAACAAAACCACATTAATCTGGTAAATAAATTGTCACAAGAGTTACGCAAACAAGGCGCAAATATTGTGGTGGTAATGAGTGAACTCGGCATCCACAAGGATTTGAAAATTGGCGAGAAAATTATTGTCGGCAGCGTAGATGTCATCTTTTCTGCTCACACACATGAATTGACACGCACTGCACTCGACACCGCCAGCGGCGCAAAAGTGGTTGAAGCTGGTAATGATATTTATCTTGGCAAGATGGACATCACCTTAACCAACGGAAAGGTCAGTAACCGCAACTGGTCTATCGTAACAGTTGACAGCCAGTTTGCACCCGATCAACACATCGCCGATCTGGTGACACAGGCGCGCGCACCCTTCTTGCTTGCCAATCCCAATTTGAGCGTACCCATGCCCCTCATTACACAATCACTGCATGAGCCTATCGACACTGTGATTGCACAAACCGCTGTTACGCTCGATCGTCGTCAGGCTCTGGAAAATAATTTCAACAAGACCTTTAGCAGCCTGTTGAAAAATTATGCGCATACCGACGTGGCCATCACCCCTGGATTCCGTTTTGACAGCGTAATACCCGGCACCAATATTCCGGTAGAAGATCAACCCGTCAGCAGTGGAAATATTACGGTAGAAGATATGTATCGCTACTTCCCCATGCCGTTCACACTGGCGCAAGGACAAATCGCTGCAAAAGCCGCTACTGGATCGAGTCTGCAAAGCGTGATTGAAAATAATTTAACATCCGTGTTTTCCACGGATGTATTCAAACAGGCGGGAGGCTGGACGGATGCTTTCACGGGATTGACGCTGCAGGTTAATTTAAAAAATGCCGATGGTAGCCGAGTCACCAGCATGAAGCGCCAAGGTAGCAATCTGGGCAGCAGCGTTGAACTGACAAACTACGACACGCTCACCGTTGCCGGTTGTATGCGTCCAATCGAAACCGACAACAGCACGTTATGCGGCAACCCTGGCTTCAGCAATATAACAGCCCTGATCAATCCAGCCACGGGTAGCGCCTGGAGCGGAGTGGATTTTGCGATAGCAGAATTTAAAGCAGGGCATTTGCCAACGGTTACAGCGCAGGATATTACGGACACCAGCAATACTGCCATGTGGCCAACCAGCATGTATCTACAGCCGCTGTACGGTGCTCAATAACACCTGATTCAGAATTTAACACGGTTGCAAATTAGGCACGCCTGCATGGCGTGCTTTTTTTGGCCACCAAATTTTTCTTGCTGCTACACTTCGCCCACAATTAACCGGAGATATAACATGAGCGAACCCGTCTGCCCACAGAATGCACCCTATGTTGTAGAGCTTGATCCTGGCACCTACTGGTGGTGCGCCTGCGGCAAATCCAAAAAACAACCTTTCTGCGACGGCTCGCATAAAGGTTCGGAATTTTCACCTGTTGAACTCAAGATTACTGAAAAAAAGAAATACGGTCTGTGCGGCTGCAAGCACAGCAAAAATCAGCCACTGTGTGATGGCACGCATAAATCTCTTGCCTGATTTTTCATCGCTCCACAAAAAAGCCGGCGATTGCCGGCTTTTTTGTGGAGCGATGTCTGTTCTGATTTGAATCGATCAAGGCATTAATTGCTGCACCGATGCCACCGTGCGTATCCACGGCTTGGTAGGTAAACTTGCCGCTGCCTCATCCATTGCCGTCTTGGCTGCGGCCTTATTCGGATATACATCCAGCAATAACACATGCCAGGTGGTACCACCACGGACGGTGGGCACAATATAACGGGTTGAGAGCTGGTGTTGTTTAGCAAAGGTGTAAACCGCATTTTTATCGATTGAAGCTATAACTTGCAAGGTGTAATGGCCGGGCGAAATATTTTTAAAGTTATCGTCACCTGCAGTAGTGTCATTCGCCGTTACCACGGGCTCCGGTTCGGGTGCCGTTTTTTTAACCACTCGGGGCGATGCTGCAGGCGTCGGCTCCTCAACCGGTTCCTCCATCAGGGGCTCCTCAGGCACAACAGACTCCACTCTTTCAGTCTGATAGCCAAGATCGAATCCGCTCTCTGAGCCAATCTCCGTATCGTCCAATTCTTGTTTGTATGTTTCAGATGCTGAGGCGGGCGCCGGTGCCTCGGCTGATTCCGTCACAGCCGCCGTGCGTTTACCCCAGGGTGACTCGCTTTTAACCCGGGGCGAAGACGACTCGGATGTCGATCCGCAGGCTGCTAACAGAACGGCCGCACCTATGATGGCTAGTGCCGACAATATTTTTGAAAGTGAATTTTTCAAGGAGATCCTCTCTTTATAGTATTTGTAGGGTTGTAATTACCTTGCCACAGTGTAGCCAAAGATAAGCCAAGGTTAAAGTTTCATCCAACAAATTTCAGGTACATGCAAACAATCCGGGGAGGCAGACACCTGCGCGGTGCTACTACTCTGCATTTGAAATACCGATTTTATCCGAAACGCATGTTTACAGCAGGGTTCTATTTTCATGCTGCATGAGAGAATTAGCGTACAAACCATGGCCGGTATTTATTTAGGGAAACTATGAATAATTCCATCCTGGCATTTTCAGAGCACGAAAAATAAAAAGGTGATTGTTACCGCCTGTTTGTTTTTCAGGCGCTTCATTTTCAATCACTTTTATTAAAGCATGGGCAAGCGCAGTCGTTTTTCAACAAGCTGTTAGAACAAGAACAGCTGCTAAAACAATGAAAGGCTTGTCAGTGGCGAATAGATAAGAGGAGGGGTTACGCAGTAACAGCTTGCAACTGACGCGCCTGCTGTTTCATCAATACCACAATCGCATAAACACCTACATGGCGATTAGGTGATAGATTTTCATCCAGATTGAGCCGGGTAAACAGCTCATCCACGTCCAGTTGCTCAATGGCGGCCAGGGTTTTACCTGCGGTGAGACGGATCAAAACCGCCAGCACACCCTTGATAATGCTGGTATCACAATCACCGTAAAAATTAATCAGCTGTGGCTGTGCTTCGCTGCGCCATGCACTCACCCACACCTGGCTCATGCAACCTTTGACCTTGTTGGCTTCGGTTTTCAGTACGCCCGGCATCGGCGGTAACTTTTCGCCGAGTTCGGTGAGGTATTGATAGCGCTGATCCCAGTCACCCAGCAATTCAAATATTTCAACTATGTCATCCAGATCGGTCATACCATGGCGCCTGCTTATACGCTGAACGATTCGCCGCAGCCGCACGATTCCTTGACATTGGGATTGCGAAATTCAAAACCCTGATTCAGCGAACCGTTTTTTACGTAATCCACTTCAAGACCTTCAAGCTGGATCAAACTGGTTTTATCGACCAACAGCTTTACACCAAAACATTCGTACACCGTATCGTCATCATTGGATGCATCGGCATAATCCACCACGTAGGCAAATCCAGTGCAGCCGGATTTTTTGGTGGCCAAACGCAAACCCAAACCGTGACCGCGTTTTTCCAGCATAGCGGTAACATGCTTGGCTGCATTTTCAGTTAGTGATACAGGCATAATCTTTTCCTCGCTTTACAACAAACCCAACGTTAGTTTTGCTTCATCCGACATGCGATCCTGATTCCAGGGTGGATCCCACACCAGCTCGACTTTTGCATCCTGAATACCGTCTACCGCTTTCACCGCATCGGCCACCTGTCCCGGCAAAATCCCGGCAACCGGGCAACCGGGTGCAGTCAGTGTCATTTTAATCGCGGCTTCAGCGCGTTCATTAATCTGTAAATCATAGATGAGGCCAAGATCATATACATTCAAGGGGATTTCCGGATCGTATACCCTGCGAATGGCCGCAATCGCACGCTGCTCCAGTGTGGC
>JANOOU010000647.1:0-1645 GCA_031421475.1 Gammaproteobacteria bacterium
TTAAATACGGGCCGACGGGCGCCTTGTATACATTGGTGACATGCCGATTTTGCAGATGCGTTAATGCTCTTGGAAGTGAGGCTAATGAAGCAATTTTCTGTAAGATTTCCAATCTGTCGAAAGGGCTTCCTAAATATGTAAGCGAGTCCAAAGCATAAGGCGTAATCCACAACTGATATCCTCTTTGATTAATGCCATTACTGTTTGGAAAGTGCTCTATTGATACAAAGCGCTCACGATGCTGTAACCGTGGATCCATGTTTTTACGCTGTGCGCGTATCTCAGGGTAGTGGCTTCCGGGTTTGTTTAGCGGTGAATTCATTTACCGATCTCCTTTATGTTTTGTTGAATAGTATTAAAACCCTGAACCTAGCGCACAACGTCGCCAGTCTCGGCGTTGCTGACCAGGCCAATGGATGCGAGCACTACAGGGAACATAAAAAGCGATTAATACGGGTGATAAAGCGAGTATTCATATAAAACTTCCTGTTCGGTAGGGCGTGGGCTAGCAGCTAGGGCGCATGGTAGCGAATAATGCATGCAACGGCTATATCTTCGAAGAAACAGCGTGGTGTGATCATTCGTTATTTTGCCAATTTCACGCTTAAAAGACAGACGCATTTCTCCACACTGAGCGCCACAATGTCAAGCCAACATTGAAACACAGCAGGGTATGCGCCCGGCTGGTTAAAGTGTTGTTATTCATATGAAAAGATCCAGTTCGGAGGGGTAATAGTTCAGTTAAACGGATAGTATTCAAAACCAGATGCTGCGGCTATTTGCTGGATGGGGTTAAAGTTGGGTTTTGGCGGGTTATTCACACCAGCAGTCAGATTGTTGCCTAACAAGCTCTAATCATCAGCCGTATACGCATGACTCTGCTGTCACAACCAGTGTTGCCGGACAAATCAAAGCGTAGCGGTGTGTAACGCAATTTGTCTGGCGCGATGGGGCCGTTATTCTTTCTGAATAAATTTAACATCCTGCACACCCCGTAATGATAACTGGATGGTTTTGAGTATTGCATCGGAATAAGGGCTTGACACTTCATACATCTCGGTGAAATACGTGTCGTTTGCATGCATATCTTCAAAATCCAGTGACAGGTAAGTATTGTTGGATAAGGCCGTGCAGTAAACTCTGTGATACTCCAGGCCAGTAATAAAATGCTCTATCCACAATTTTCCATTCAGCATATGGTCTTGAATTTCTTCATCGGTATTGCCCGAGAACCAGATAATTTCACCCAGAAGATCATACTCCAGCCTTCCGGCAGCCAGTCCGTCCTTCATTACTTTATCATTGAACGGCTGATAATCATTTTTAAGATCAACCTGCACCGCCTTGATTAAATGTTCCCGTTGAAAAATATCACCTGTATACGAAACCGGTTTTTGATGCACGCGTAATGTGACGGTCATGGAGCCGTAATCGCGTTTGCGCCAGCCCGGCCGGGGAAAGTCGTACATCACTTTCATCAGGGCGACCCGGTTCGCATCGCCGAATGATTTGGATGCTTCAATATCAAACACCGGGATTAATTCTGTTGGCGGCATGTCGGGGCTGACGTTGTCCGGTATCGCCAGTTCCAGTATGTTGCCGGATAAGTCAAAGCGTAGCGGTGTGTAACGCAATTTGTCTGGCG
>JANOOU010000648.1:0-2295 GCA_031421475.1 Gammaproteobacteria bacterium
TTTGGTGATGTCGATGCCGAATTCCAGGCACTTGGCGTAGATGTTGGGAAAATGCGAGGTGATAAACGCGGCCGGTTTAAAGCTGATGTCGAGGTATAAGCATTCGGCACCTAATCGTTTCATTTCATGGTCAATCGCGCGGGCCACGATGTCACGCGGGGCGAGTTCGCCGCGGGCATCAAATTTATCCATAAAGCGTGTGCCATCGGGTAGCAGCAATTTACCGCCCTCACCGCGCAGTGCTTCGGTTAACAAAAATGATTTGGCATGCGGATGAAATAAACAGGTGGGATGAAACTGCATGAATTCCATATTGGCCACCTGACAGCCGGCACGCCAGGCCATGGCAATGCCGTCGCCGGTGGAGCCATCGGGATTGGTGGTGTAGAGGTAGACTTTATTGGCGCCGCCGGTGGCGAGTACTACCTGGCGGGCCTGAAAGGTTTCAACATGGCCGCTGTTTTTGTTTAAGACATAGGCACCAATACAACGATTGTGTTTGAGTCCGAGTTTTTTGCCGGTAATCAGATCCACCGCAATGTAATGGCTAAACAGTTCGATGTGAGGGCTGTGACGCACATGGTTCATTAATGTGGTTTCGAGTGCGCGGCCAGTGGCATCTGCGGCATGTATCACGCGGCGCTGGCTGTGGCCGCCCTCGCGGGTGAGATGCCAGCTTTTGCTGCCATCGGGATGGCTGTCTGCGGTGAAGGGCACGCCCAGTTCGGTTAGCCAGCGTATGTTGTCGGGGCCGTGTTCAATGGTGAATTGGACAGCCGCTTTGTCGCATAAGCCGCCGCCGGCATCGAGGGTGTCGGCAATGTGTGATTCATAGGAGTCGTCCTTGCGCAACACCGCCGATACGCCGCCCTGAGCGTGATACGTGCTGCTGGCGGTTTCGTCACCTTTGGTGATGATGGCCACGCGTAAATTGTTGGGCAAGCGCAATGCCAGCGATAAACCTGCTGCACCACCACCGATGATGAGAACGTCGTGGCGAAATTGTTGTCTATGGCCTGAATCGTCGGACATTTTGGAGTAGAGACTTTATGTCAGTATGTGAATCGGGTATGGTGCTGCCCTTCAACGGCACCGGCTTAAATAGCAATGTCATCGCAACAGATGTTACAGCATTATTTCATATCAATTCCAAGCAAGCCGCCAGGGTTACTGAGCGCACGACGACTGCCATGACGGAATCTGACATTTTGCCTGAGCCCGTTTCAACCGAGCCCGTATCAACCGAGCGCGAGGTCGACCAGGCTCTGGTGGTGCGCGTTCAGGGCGGCGATAAACAGGCATTTGATGTGCTGGTGCGTAAGTACCAGTATCGAGTCATCAAGCTGGTGAGCCGTTTCGTGCGTAACAGTGATGAAGTGCAAGATATTACCCAGGAAGCTTTTATCAAGGCTTATCGTGCCATAAAGGGTTTCCGCGGTGATGCGGCGTTTTATACCTGGCTCTATCGTATTGCTATCAACACGGCTAAAAATTACCTGGTGTCCAATGATCGTAAAATGCTGGATCAGGCACTAGACACCGACGACGCCGAGCAATTCGCAAGCGGTGACTGGTTACGTGAATTCGCCACACCGGAACGCGAGTTGTTAGCCCAGGAGCTAAAAGAGATTATTTTTTCCACCATCAGCTCATTGCCCAATGAGCTAAAAGAAGCCATTACACTGCGCGAGATGGAAAACCTTAGTTATGAAGAAATTGCCCAGGTCATGGATTGTCCAATTGGTACGGTGCGCTCACGTATATTTCGTGCGCGTGAGGTGATAGACAATGAAATCAGACCCTTATTAAAGAACCCTTGAAAGCACGTAGTGTTTTCAAGGCCGGCGGCCCTCCCCCTTGAAGGGTGAAGGTAGGGGGAGGGTGAAAACGGTTGGCACGGTGCCAACTTTTCACCCTCACTCCCTCCCCTCGAGGGAGGGGGAATACACAGAAAAGGTGAAGTGTATGCAACACAAGCATGACAAACAACGCAACGAACAATTATCGGCGCTGCTCGATAACGAATTGAAGCCGGAAGAATTGACGCAATTTATGGATGATCTGGGCCGCGATCCACTGGCTCAAGGCGAGACTCTGCAACGTTATCAATTAGTGGGTAAAACCTTGCGCGGTGAACTTGATGCGGCGGCGTTTATGGATATTTCGGCGGCGGTGCAACGTGCCATTGCTACCGATACCGTGTCGTTGAGCAATGTGCGTCAACTACAGCCACGCTGGTTACCTGTCATGCGAACCTGGATGCATCCGGCGGCCGGTTTGGCGATTGCCGCATCG
>JANOOU010000649.1:0-1944 GCA_031421475.1 Gammaproteobacteria bacterium
TTATGGATTTTAATTTTAATTGTGTTATCGCTGGCTTTGGTCGTATCGAAGCTGGTGGTACTGAAGATGCTGCCATTCGATAATAAATCCGAATTCCAGATTGTGGTTGATATGCCAGAAGGCACACCACTGGAACAGACACAAAAAGTATTGACTGAACTGGCAAGTGAGGTTTCAGCTTTACCCGAGGTAAAGGATTACCAATTGTATGCTGGCACCGCGGCACCGATTAATTTTAATGGCCTGGTCCGGCAATATTATTTGCGTACTGCACCCTACATGGGTGATATACAGGTCAACCTTACAGATAAACATTTACGTGATCGCCAGAGTCATGAAATTGCCTCAGCCTTACGTGCACCCCTGCAAAAAATTGCGCAAGCTTACAACGCTAACGTCAAAATTGTTGAAGTGCCACCGGGGCCGCCGGTGATGTCCCCGCTGGTGGCAGAAATTTACGGGCTGGATTATGCAGGTCAGTTGCGAGTGGCAGCCGAGGTACGCAAAACCTTTGAAGCCACACCTGGCATAGTCGATGTCGATGACAGTATTGCCGCCGATGCAGCGCGTTTAATTGTACATGTCGATCGGCAAAAAGCCGCCTTGCTGGGTATAACACAAGCCGATGTCAGCAATATCCTGCAAACCCTGCTCGGTGGAAATGACATGACGTATTTGCATGGTGAGCATTACAAATATGCGGTGCCGGTTCGCGTTGAATTACCGTTGCAAAATAAAACTTCGGTTGCAAACCTGCTAACGACTACATTGCATACATCGTATGCGGGTAATGTTGCGCTGGGTGACGTTGTGCGCATTGAGCAAGGCAAAGTGGAGCAAACCATTTATCACAAAGATTTGCAGCCTCTTGTCATGGTGACGGGTGACATGGCAGGTGACATCGACAGCCCTCTGTATGCGATGTTTGATATGGTGGGCGAAGTAACCGGCGTGCAACAATTTTTTATTAATGCACCCGATAATCCCTATGAGTACAGCCTGAAGTGGGATGGAGAATGGCAAATTACCTACGAAACATTTCGCGATATGGGTCTGGCTTATTCAGTGGGTTTGTTGCTGATTTATTTGCTAGTAGTCGCCCAGTTCAGATCCTATGTTGTGCCCTTGATTATTATGGCACCCATACCGCTTACCATTATCGGTGTGCTGCCCGGGCACGCCATGCTGGGTGCAACATTTACGGCCACGTCGATGATTGGCATGATTGCATTGGCGGGTATTATTGTTCGCAATTCAATACTGCTGGTGGATTTTATTAATCAGCAACTCGCGTCGGGCGTGGCGCTGGAGCAGGCCGTGATTCAGGCCAGTGCGGTACGCGCCAAGCCAATTTTGCTCACCGGTCTGGCGGCGATGCTGGGTGCCTTGTTTATACTGGATGATCCTATATTTAACGGCCTCGCCATTGCGCTGATTTTTGGCATATTGGTCTCAACCCTGTTGACGTTGCTGGTGATCCCGATTCTGTATTATGTCTGGCTGAAGAAAAAGGCTGGCTAGCGTGGATATTTCACCAAAAAGAAAAGATTTAACGCAAATAAACGCAAATATTGGTTTTTTTGGTACAGAAAATAACAGGATGCCGGTGACAAAATGTCACCCGAATAAGGATAGATTTCGGCGACGCTTTTGCTGTTGCTTTGGGCCCCATGAGCGTCGCCTCGAAAAGTGTGACTTGCCAAGGCGAAATGCACAGGGGTGAGCAGCATGCTGCGAACGCCATGCACACGGAAGTGCATGGCTGGTCTTCATTAGCGCAGCATGGAATGCGTAGCAATGAAGTGCATTTCAGCATGGATAAGCCCGGATGGCGCATCCATGCGGCCTTGAAGCAAGGCACACTTTCCGAGGGCAGCCCCGGCGCTTTTCCGGGGCCGACGCGGCCGGGGTGTGTTTCTTTGGTTACTCTTCTTTGCACAAGCA
>JANOOU010000650.1:0-5199 GCA_031421475.1 Gammaproteobacteria bacterium
TTGATGTGAATTCAGTAGGGTGGGCAATGCCCACCGTGCGCAATGGTGGGCGTTGCCCACCCTACGAGAAGGTTATTTCATGAGCACAATTGAAGTTAAGGTTCCTAACATCGGTGATTTCGAATCTGTTGAAATTATCGAAGTACTGGTTGCAGCGGGTGATGATGTACAAGTTGAATCATCCTTAATTACCGTAGAATCCGACAAGGCCAGCATGGAAATTCCTTCACCTGTTGCAGGCAAGGTGAAGTCCATTGCCGTGAAAGTCGGCGATAAAATTGCGGAAGGTGTCTTGATATTAACTCTGGAAACAGCTGCGGTTGTTGAAAATAAAGCTGAAGCAAAGGCCGCTGTTAAAACAGATTTAAAGATCGGTGTTATAGCAAGCGCGGAGCAGGTGAGTTCTGTGAAAACTGTGACACTATCTAACGAAACCTCTGCCGCTAATTTTTCTGGCACTGTAGATATGAGCGCTGAAATAGTTGTTTTGGGCTCCGGTCCCGGTGGTTACACCGCTGCGTTTCGTGCTGCCGATCTGGGTAAAAAAGTTGTATTGATTGAAAAAGACCCCGGCCTCGGTGGTGTGTGTTTGAATGTCGGTTGTATTCCTTCCAAGGCATTATTGCATGTGGCGGAGGTGATGGAAGAAGCGCACGATTTTTCTGCACTGGGAGTTGAATTTAATAAACCAAAAATTGACGCCGGCAAATTGCGTGAACACAAAAACAAAATCGTGGGTAAATTAACCGGCGGTTTAAAAGCACTGGCGAAACAACGTAAAGTTGAAGTGGTTTTTGGTTATGGTCGATTCACGTCACCGCATACCATTGAAGTGGAAGCTGACGGTAAAAAACAAACCATACAATTCGAAAATTGTATTATTGCTGCCGGCTCATCGGTTATGAAATTGCCCTTTGTGCCCTGGGAAGATCCACGGGTGTGGGATTCAACCGATGCACTGGAATTGCATCAGATTCCCAAACGATTGTTAATTGTGGGCGGCGGCATTATTGGCTTGGAAATGGCCACGGTGTATCACGCGCTGGGTGCGAAAATCACGGTGGTTGAATTAAGCCCCGGTTTGATTCCGGGTGCTGATCGCGATTTGATTCGCCCGTTCGAAAAAATTCTCAAAGGCCGTTACGAAAATATTTTTCTCAATACCAAAGTCAGCGAAATCAAACCAACAGCTAAAGGTGTGGTGTGTAAATTCGAAACCCCGGCTGATGACAAGAGCACGCCACAAGAAGATACATTTGATGCCGTGCTGGTCGCAATCGGTCGCACACCTAATGGCAAATTGATTGATGCCGAGAAAGCCGGTGTTGCAGTAGATGAGCGCGGTTTTATTGCGGTGGATAAACAACAACGCACCAATGTTAATCACATCTTTGCCATTGGAGATGTGGTGGGCCAACCGATGCTGGCACACAAGGCGACACACGAAGCGAAAGTAGCGGCGGAAGTGATTGCAGGTCACAAGCGTTTCTTTGATGCACGCACCATTCCATCCGTTGCCTACACCAGCCCGGAAGTGGCATGGTGCGGTCAAACCGAAGAGCAATTGAAAGCGGCCGGCATTGCGTATGAAAAAGGTGTGTTTCCGTGGGCAGCCAGTGGCCGTGCATTATCTGTCGGTGCTGAAGCAGGTATGACTAAAGTGTTATTTGATCAGGCCACACAGCGTTTATTGGGTTGCGGTATATTGGGTAAAAATGCCGGTGAACTGATTGCCGAAGCTGCGCTGGCGGTTGAGATGGGTGCAGATGTAAATGATATTGCGCTGACCATCCATCCGCATCCCACACTTTCTGAAACCATTAACTTTGCAACTGAAGTGGCTGAAGGGAGTTGTACGGATATTTATTTACCGAAAAAACATTAAGCAAAATAATGATGTGCTTCGTACCTCAGTACATCCTACGCAGCTTGTCCGTGCTTTGGCATTAATAAGTATATCGGCAGCTGTTAATGATTGTTTCAGGCCCGCTAACAGCCAAGCATTCTTGGAACGTGGTGTTGACTCTGTCAGATCAAATTTAAGGAAGCTCTGAATTAATCCGAGCTTCCTTAATTTTATACAGCTAATAGATAATTTATGCTTCTTTGCATAAGCACATTGTGCTACATTTTACCTGCTGGTGAGAGCGGGTTGTAAGTGTTATCAACTAGCCGGATTTATCGCTCTTACAAAGCCATGTGAGTCATTATTCCTAACACTAACACGGGCTTCGGGAGGTTGAATCTTCCTGTACTCGACGGATTGAGGTAACCTGCCATGTTGAAACGAGCATTCGTTTGTCTTTTGTGTATTCTTCACTTCAATGCCTTTGTGGCAGTGGTTCCCCGAGTTTCAAAGAGATTATACGAATTTCGCAATAGCGGGCTTGCTCGTTTTCGTTTTAATGGCTCCAATGTGGTGTAGATGGTAAAGAATTACTTGGGTGCGAATATCGTTTTAAATTTATGTAGATGATGTAACACACAAAAATGTAAATAATCGCAAAATAAGGAGAGCACGATGATTAACTATATTAAAAGTAATCTGGGTACGATCGCTGTTATAGCCGGGGTTTTTATATTCGGCATGCTGGTCGGTCTATATTGTAATGCAAATGACGATGGCATTTATGTCTCGGCGAATTATCCTAATGATGTCGAGATCTTTACCATTGGAAAGAATGAAATAAATTTAACGGATATGGATTTGAGTCAACTATCAGAAGCCGATGGCAAAGTCATTGCATCTAAAATGCAAAACATGGATATGAAAAATCCATTGAGTATGGAATTAAGAGAAATGGCAAAAAAGAGTAATGGGCCATTTGAGCCCATACCCGTTAATGTTAATTTGCACTTTGTAAATGATAATGAGATTCATGGGCAGATGGCGAAGGCATGTAAAGGTACACCTATATATGGAAACAGGATTATTTTTCACAAGGTTAAAGATAACGTGAGTGCTAACATTTACATCAGGAAATATGGAGTTGTGGGTATACAGGCAATGCGGGAGGAAGTGGCTGATTGCAGGTTGAGCGCTGACAACAATAGTTATGATTTATGGGTGGATAAAGAATATATCAAAAAGTGGATGGGTTCAGTTGATGCGGATAATAAAATCACGGTAGAGGGCAGAATTGTTATATCTGACTTATCTATACAAATTTAACTGTTTAAGGAGATCGAAATGAAAAAATATATTATCGCTGCGCTGTTTATATTGAATAGTACGGTTGTTTTTGCTGACTGTACTTATGACGGTTATTCATATCCCACCGGTACAGTGGTTGGCGGATTAACCTGCCAGGCAGATGGTAGCTGGATATAAAGGTTGTCAAGGCGGTGTCGTGGTTAAGGATGCTCTGATGTGTCAGAGCATCCGCATCGTATTATCTTTTATTTCCGCACATCCACCGCATACAAATCATGCTCCGTCGAATCCGTCACCCGTACATCCAGAAAATCACCGGGTAAAAATTCATCGTCAGAATCCACAAACACCATGCCGTCGATATTGGGCGCATCACTTTGGCTGCGTGCGACTATGCCTTCTTCATCGGTGTCTTCGACCATGACTTCGATGATCTTGCCGATTTTTTTCGCTAATTTGCTGGCGCTGATTTCGGCTTGTAAGGTCATGAAGCGTTGCAAGCGTTCCTGTTTAAGTTCTTCGGGAACGTGCGCGGCGATTTCGTTGGCTTTGGCGCCTTCAACCGGTGAGTAGGCAAAGCAACCGACACGATCGAGATCGGCTTCCACCAGAAAATCCAGCAGCTGATCAAAGTCGTTTTCGGTTTCGCCGGGGAAGCCCACAATGAAGGTGCTGCGCAAGGTAATGTCGGGACAGATCTCGCGCCAGTTTTTAATGCGCTGTAAAACATTTTCACTGCTGGCCGGGCGTTTCATGGCGCGTAATACCGATTGGCTGGCGTGTTGAAACGGAATGTCGAGGTAGGGCAAGATTTTGCCTTCGGCCATTAATGGGATAACTTTATCAACATGCGGGTAGGGGTACACGTAATGCATGCGCACCCAAATACCCAGTTCACCTAAATGTCGGGCAAGATCTTCAAATTTGGTTTTTACCGGGCGGCCATTCCAGAAACCGGTTTTGTACTTTACATCCACACCGTAGGCGCTGGTGTCTTGTGAAATCACCAATAATTCCTTTACACCTGACTTCACCAGATTTTCGGCTTCGGTCATGACGCTGCCGATATCGCGGCTTACCAGATCACCACGCAGTGACGGAATAATGCAAAACGTGCAGCGGTGATTACAGCCTTCCGAAATTTTTAAATACGCGTAATGCGGCGGTGTGAGTTTAATGCCGGCAGGCGGAATTAAACTGGTGAAGGGATCGTGTGAAGGCGGCAAGTGCGCGTGCACATGTTGCATCACTTCTTCCATGGCGTGCGGGCCGGTAATCGCCAGCACTTGCGGATAATTGTTGGCGACTATATTGCCTTTGGCACCTAAACAGCCGGTCACTATGACCTTGCCATTTTTATTCAGGGCCTCGCCGATGGCTTCGAGTGATTCTTCTATCGCCTCATCAATAAAACCGCAGGTGTTCACCACCACCAGGTCCGAGCCTTCATAGCTGGGGCTGATCTCGTAGCCCTCGGCGCGCAGGCGGGTGATGATGTTTTCGGAATCCACCAGGGCCTTGGGGCAGCCGAGGCTGATGAAACCAACTTTTTTGGGTGCAGTCATGGATGTACTTCGAGGTGTAGTGGGTGGGTATTTTACAGGAGTTGCTGTAGGAACGGGCTACCTGCCCGCGACTGTTTCAAAGATTATCCGCCCACTGTTCTTGCGGAATATTGGACATGGCCGTGGCATTAAAATCACTGCACTTTGAGCATTTAAAAAAGAATACGTGTTTGTTCTGGCAAGTGAAGGTGTCCACGGCAAACGAATCCAGATCCATTTGAATTTGACATTTTTTGCAGAAGTAAAAGTGGTTGGGAGTCATGAATGTGCATCCTGTATGGAATGCAGGCAATGTAACAAATCGCCAGCACCAATACACAGAGCAGATTGCAGGGTATAGGGTTGATGGGTCGGTGCAATCCAGTTGTGCCGGGCAAAAAATGGCGGCGGATGAGCAGCAGGTCAGTGCGCCAGGACGCCCAGAGCAAGGGCCTGTTATTCGGTGGCCACGGAGAAAGGCTAATGGGCACCTCTAAAAAT
>JANOOU010000651.1:0-3861 GCA_031421475.1 Gammaproteobacteria bacterium
CGTCGTCCCGAAACCGTGCCGCAGAATAGGCCTCTGCTGGATCGACAATATTAATTAAAAGATGCGGCGCAATACGCAATGTTTCCGCATCAGGTTTTGCAGTGCCTATATCCATACCACGATACACCAGCGCCGAATCGACACTTATAATATCGCATGGCAATCCACGTACACACTCCAGCGCCAACGCGGTTTTACCCGACGCAGTAGGACCCATGATGAAAATGGCTTTGGGCGCGTTAGCCAAACCGCAAGATTGGATAATTAAATCAGACATGGGTGGTACTTTTAAAATACAGCGAAGAGAAACAGAAAACGCAAATACGCCGCTCTTGCGCATCCTGCGCTCGCATAAAGCCGTTATCAATTTCGCTCATGGAAAACCGTATCCAGGTGGGTCGGCCATGATTGTACTGGCCACGCGCGTTCGGTGCGTTCCATATCTCGCAACAATGTGACGCTGCGTTTCTTGCTGCCTTATGCGCGTAGAATTTACCTCGTGAGACATGCAACAATACGGGCCTCGTGGTAGGGTATCCGAAACATCCTAATTGATAGGTACAAAGAGAAATAGTATGAATATCCATAGATTGTTATTCTTTATAACCATCGCCCTGTGGAGCATGTCTGTTTATAGTGAAGACTGTATGGTCACTACGCAAGCTCGCTCGCTTATGACAGATTCAACGCTATTGCAGGAAGAACAATTGGCAGGAAGAACAATTGAATGAAGCCGACGGTCGTTACAGTGCAGTGTTGAAAAATAATGACATAATTTTAGCCAAGTATGCAAGCTGTGACCTGGGAATGCAAGCACATTACCTGTCCGTAAAACCCTTGACTGACGCCGAACTGAAACAGTTACTGTAAATGTTTTTAACTCGAGTGTTGTCGTCCGACATGGTTGTTAAAAAAATAGTACCTCAACTTAAAGGATTGACATCGACTGCTTTTCAAAAACCTGTGATTCTGCAGGGCATAAACGATCAGCATCAGCTAGTCGTCAAACCTGCAGCAAGTCCGAATTTTCATACAATAGTCCAATATAATTGGATACCGCCCGAGCACTAAAAAAACCTCATGAATATTTATAAATATTGCATGTGCTGCATGCTGTTATTGCATCCTGTACTAGGCTGTACGGAGCAAACAGATAAATCGACAACACAAAAAAAATCCATCGGCGCACAAAGTATTGTGAGTGACGTATCCAGCCCGCAAAACAAAAATTTTCAAACGAGCAGAAAAACCACAATCCTTCAATCTGGCGATATTCTCGTGTTGTCAGAAGATGCCAAAGGGAAGCCTACTGCCAGTTATATCTCAACCAAGCCTGCAGACAAAGAAACTATCGCCCAACGTATAATTCAAATATTAAAGAAAACGCAAGCAAATGAATCTTTTTTAAAGTTCGTTGAAACAAGCCTGCCTCAAAATCGGGCGCTTAAGAATGATAACTTTAGATTACCGTTAACAGATATAGATGGAACTGAATATAGATTTACCTACGATAGTGATCTGGAGTACGGTATATATATAATGAATTACCGGTTTGTAGAGTTACCCAAAGGCTAGCCTGAATATTTCATCAAAAAAACTTCTCTGCTCCTGTGCATCACGCAAATAAACGCGAATAAAACAAAAACGTTTGGTTTTAATTTGCGTGCATTCGCGTTCATTTTCTGAGTTATGTTTTTGTTTTAAATTCATTTGCGTGTATTGGCGTTCATTGACGTTTTATCTTGCTCTTGTTCCCATGCTCTGCGTGGGAACTCGGGCTGGGGTGCGCTATGCATTCCCACGCAGAGTGTGGGAACGAGAATAAAATGCATTTCGAAATAAGCAGCGGTTTATCGGCAAGGATACGTGCCTGTTGCGCAGGCCATCAACGCATTCGTCCCTTATCGCCCCCGCATAAACCAGCTATCAATTTCGTTCATGGAAAACTGTACCCAGGTGGGTCGGCCATGATTGCATTGACCACTGCGTTCGGTGCGTTCCATGTCTCGCAACAGCGCATTCATTTCCGGCAGTGTAAGTTGACGGTTGGCGCGTACCGAACCGTGACACGCCATGGTGGATAACACATCGTTTAGCGCCTGACGTATGCGGTCACTGCTGCCATGACTGGCCAGATCCGATAACACATCCCGTACCAGTATTTCAGCATTGCCACGCGCCAGTAACACCGGAATCTGTCGAATACCCAGGGTCGTCGGGCCGGTGCGGTTGAGTTCCATGCCAAGTTCTGTAAACAGAGCCTGATGCGTTTCAGCCAGTTGTGCTTCGCGCTCACTCACTGCAATGTGCAGTGGCACCAGCAAGGGTTGCGCCGCGAGTGCGCCGGCAGCCATGGCCTGTTTTAAACGTTCGTAAGTAATGCGCTCATGCGCGGCGTGCATATCCACCATCACCAGTCCGATAGCATTTTGCGCCAGAATAAACACCCCGTGCAGTTGGGCAATGGCATAACCGAGCGGGTGTAAATTCTGATCGGGATGATCCGCTGCCGACAAGGGCGGCTCCATATCCTGTACCGTCGCGGCCAGGCTGGCATAGGCCATCATTTGCTCGGCCACCTGAAACGACATGGCGTTTTGCCGGGATATGGTCTGGGGGACGTATCTGTTTTCTGCTGAAATAAATCCTGCGTCTGGCGGCTTATTTTGTGCAGAAAATGGATACGTCTCCTGCCCGCCTGCAGCGGGTTGGGATTCACCGGGCCGCACATCGGCCAGCGCCTGATGAATGGTGCGGTAAATAAAATCGTGCACCTGGCGGCTCTCGCGAAAACGCACTTCCTGTTTCGCCGGGTGTGCATTCACATCCACCAGCGCCGGATCGATTTGTAAATACAAGACAAAGGCCGGATGTCGGCCGTGATACAACACATCCTGATACGCCTGCCGCAAGGCGTGCGCCACGACTTTGTCACGCACCATGCGGCCGTTGACAAAAAAGTATTGCATGTCCGTACTAGCGCGCGAAAAAACCGGCAACGCAATCCAGCCACGCAATGACAAACCGTCGGCATCGAAATGAATATGCCGTGATTGTTCGACAAAGGTTTCACCGCAAACCGTTGCAATGCGGCGCGCGTTTTCTGCTTCACTGCGCGCGGCGCGTAAATTGCGCACCACTTTACCGTTGTGACTAAGTTGAATATCCACATCGAAGCGCGACAGGGCAATGCGATTCACGACTTCTTCGAGATGCGTAAATTCGGTTTTTTCCGCTTTCATAAATTTGCGGCGCGCCGGCACATTAAAAAATAAATCACGTACTTCAACCGTGGTGCCGTTGACATGTGCTGCCGGTTTTAATTCTCCCGGTAAATCACCCTGCACCTGCCAGCCATCCGCATCCTGTTGTTTTGAAGTGAGTGTCATCCGGCTCACCGAGGCAACACTGGGCAGCGCCTCGCCACGAAAACCGAGACTGCACACCTGTTCCAGATCATCGAGGCTGCGAATTTTGCTGGTGGCGTGACGCGATAACGCCAGCGCCAGATCGTCTTTATGTATACCGCTACCGTTATCACGGATACGAATGCTTTTTATCCCGCCCTGCTCAATATCAATATCAATGCGGCTGGCACCGGCATCCAGACTGTTTTCCAGGAGCTCTTTCACCACCGATGCCGGCCGCTCCACCACCTCGCCAGCGGCAATCTGGTTAATTAATTGATCGGGCATTTGGTGGATGCGGGGTGACATAGAGATACCGTGATAAAAAAACATCATGAGTGTAACAAAAGCCAGCACTAACACGTAGTGTGATGCGGTCGCCAACCGCTGTATGCCTAAAAAAAATGTTCTGGAATGATGGACAAGCAGCGGACGGTTGCCGCATCATCAGCCG
>JANOOU010000652.1:0-3322 GCA_031421475.1 Gammaproteobacteria bacterium
ACTTTTTGTTTCAGCATTTCTGTATTTTGAATCCACATCCGGATGTGAGCCTTCCTGACAGAATTGGTAAGTGCGATCTGATTTGTGCGCATTTTTGTAAAACTGCAACGGGTCAAGAATTGTTTTTATTTTATGGGCATCAAGATGCTGAATTAATTGACGTGCAGTGCGGGCCTTGAATCGCATCAGATCTTTGGGAAGATTCTGGCTTTGCGCCACCATGTGTAGGTGATTTTCCAGAATCACCCAGGCATAAATTTTCAGTGTCCCGGTTTGTGGATGGCGGAGTGAGTTGAGCACAATGTCTACTGTGGCAGGGCGCGCTTAGCCACTTGTTTGAACAGGGTGTTGGTCAGGGCATGGAAATCTTCAGGGGTTTTGCACCTTGACAATAATTTGTCTAAGGTTTCGGTTGCGACGGGTATGACTTCTGGCTTCATGGGGCTCTTCTTTGAGATATATAATGAAGTCAGTTACACAAAAATTAAAACAGTCTCAGCCAGATGATCTTTTTGCCTTCGGCAGCTATCAATCAAATTCAAATAGCGCCTTGACTGGAATATTCAAGACATCTGCAATTTTTTCCAGGTTGTCAAATTTTGGTCCAAAAATTCCACGCTCAATGTTGCTAATAGATTCGACCGATACGCCGATTTCATTGGCAAGTTTTTCTTGCGTCATATTGGCTTCGAGTCTGAGTGCTTGCATTCGCTTGCCAAAATTCATTTTTAGTTGGCTCATGGGTAAACCTTCGTAAAATCGAGGTTTCATGATATAGAAGTTGAACTTTGTGTTTAACGAAGTTAAGCTTCGTCAATGAATCGGAAGACTCGTAATTTGAAAGTGGTTAAATCATTCTCGGCAAACCCTAAAGCTTGTTTGCCATTATCAGGGCACTGGCTGGAGCGGGCTGGATTTAAAATTGGAATGGAAGTCAACGTGATTGTGAGAAATGAGTGTTTAATCATTCTCCCTAAAACTAATGAAAGCAACCTATAACAATTTTTTGTTGCACCCGTAGGTAAACCTTACCAATCGGAGAAAAAATCATGTCAGATTGTTGCGCAGCATCGTGAAATCAACGAGTCTGACCCCTTGATTTTTCTTCGCGTCTTCGCGTCAGATCTTTTCTATCCCGTTTGGGTGTTTTTCAACAAGCTGCTAGGACTGCCTGTGTATTCTAAACATTAACATCTGCCGTAAATATCAAGCCGTCATCTTTTACATGGCAGGCTGAGGTTGCGTTTTCAGGCTTTGCAAGTAAATTACCAGCGCATCAATATCTTCTGCGGGCAACTCACGATAAGCCTGCTTGGCCTGAAAAGCCCAGGCTGATAACTGATCTTTTAGTTCAGCCGGTGCCAGTATCCATTGACGAATTTCTTCAGCTGTACGCCGCTCACCCACACCATCGAGTGGATTACGTCGACTGCCTTCATCTGCAACCGCATGGCAACGCATACAAGCTTGCGCTTCGAATACAGCACGCCCGGCGGCAATGACTGTTTGTTTTTGTATCGCAAAATCAGATGGCAGCTCCGGTGTAGCCGATATGTCTGTTACTTCGTTAACCGGCGCCGTTTGTTTGTCTGCAGGATTTTGTAATACCGCAAACATCAGCGCCAGCAACAACACCAATACACCTGTTAACAGCGCAATATTTCTTGCCCATTTTTCGCGCAGTGTCATCATGCATACGCCCCGCTAAACCAGATCAAAGAGTTCATAGTGAATTTTACCCAGTGGCACTTGCAGCGCATGCAATCCCTGTTGCAATGCTTCGCTCATTGGTTTTGGCCCGCATAAAAAATATTCAAACTGCCGCGTGTTGTCAGGCAACACTTTTTGTAACAACGCTGGCGTAATAAGCCCCGACTCTCCTGCCCAGTTGTCTGGCGGCTCTTTTAACACATGCACCAGTTGCAAATTCAAACGCGCTTTTAATGCTTCCAGCTCTTCGCGAAAAATGACATTGTCCCAGCAACGGTTGCCATAAATAAGCCACAGTGGTCGCGCATCCTGCCGATCGGCCAGTGTGCGCAACATGCTAACAATAGGCGCAGCACCGACGCCGCCGGCAATAAAAACAAAACCTGGCGCAGCGGGATATTGATCCACACTAAAAATACCGTAAGGGCCATCCAGATACGCTGCTTCACCGACCTGAGTCTGGTTAATGGTATCGGTGAAATCACCCAGCCCCTTGATGGTAAATTCCACACGATCATCGCGCGCCGCACTGGACGAAAACGAGAACGGATGCTCCTTTATCTGCCAGGGTGAAGCGCGCAACGTCAGCCAGGCAAACTGCCCCGGCTTAAAGCGGATCCCGGTATGGCCGACCGGTGCCAGTGAGAGCGTCCAGCAATTATTGCCGCGCTCCTGCCGTAGCTCAGCTACTCGATATGGCCGGTTATGCATTTTCCAGGGTTTGATAAACCGGACATATATAATGAGTAACATCCAAAACGCGGTATACGCTGTCCACAGCCCGTGCCGAATCGGCGCATCAATGTAGTAACCCACACCTTCAATGTGCGCTAACGCCAGCAAAAATATCGCCACCGCCAAAGCGATATGCAATAACCGCCACTGGTCATAATGAATGCGCAACGGCTTGCGCCATAACGAACTAACAATAATCAGCGTCAGTAACGCCAGTGCAACGCGACCAGCCGTCATATGCCACGATGCCTCCAGTGGATTGAGCGGCCCCAGCGCTGCCGCGTTATCAAACCGGATAATGAAATAGTGCAGAAAAATCAAACACAAAGTAAACACTGCAAGATAGCGGTGAAAGCTGTAAATAATATCTATGCCAAATGGCGCAGTGGCACGCCGGAATCGCGCGGTTAGTAAAAACTGTACACTCATCATCGACATGGCAGCAAAACCCAGCGCCATTGCAAAATCCCACCAGAAACCGGCACCCGGCGGCACCGGCGCAATTAACAGCACGAGCAACGGCGCCAATACCAGCAGCAAATAACCGGCAAGCCAGAATACCGCCAAAAAAATTAGCGTCATGCGCCGGGTTTTATGAGTGCGCATCGCGTTTGTCGTTTTGATTTCGCTCATGTGTACTCGATTCTACAGTCTGTAAATCATTTTATATCGCAGCCAGATCAACACTTTGCACTTTGCATGAATACAATAAGCGTTTAATTGCATGGATACTGCTATTGCTGACCAACAAAAATGATCAAGGGGTAAAAGGATCAATAGTCTCGTTCCCACGCGGTGCGTGGGAATGCATACCGTTCCTACCAAACCTTGCAGATTTAAATCAAACCCTCTTCGTTCAGATAACTGCGCGCCCTGG
>JANOOU010000653.1:0-5606 GCA_031421475.1 Gammaproteobacteria bacterium
TGTTCTGGCGCAGGTGGTTTACAAAATTATATTCCCGCAAGTGCCGGTGTTTGAAATCATCGGCGCCATTGGCCTGCTGGCACTCGCCGCAAACAGTATTTGTTTTGCGTTACTTTGGCACCATCGCACTGACGACATCAATATGAGCTCAATCTGGTTGTGTTCTCGCAACGACGTCATATCGAATATCGCCGTACTATTTGCTGCCGTCGGGGTGAGGTTTACCCACGCCGGCTGGCCCGATATTGTTGTTGGCCTGGCACTGTCGGCTCTGTTTTTGCAATCTGCACTCTTTGTATTGCGCCGTGCTATGGCGGAACTTCGGGTTATTAATACGGCTGTATCGGGTTAAAATCATCTGCGCAATCTGTGGAAGTCCCGGGTAAATACCTCATGCATCCAGTTTCTGCCAACGCTCATAAGCCTGTTGCAATTCTGTTTGTAATTGTTGCCAGCGTAATTGCGCAGCATTAATCGCCGCCTTGTCTTGCTGATAAAAACTGGCCGCATTCATGGTCGCTTGTAAGGCGGCCATTTCAGTTTCAAGCGCTTCAATTTTTGCAGGCAAGGTTTCCAGTTCGCGCTGATCTTTATAACTTTGCTTCTTACCTGCTACCGGTACACTTGCCTTGGCTACTGGCTCCATTTTTTCACTACGTTGTTTAACCGGCGCAGGTTTAGAGGCTGTCTTACGCTGGCGCATCCAGTCGTCATAACCGCCAACATATTCGTTTACACTGCCATTGCCTTCAAATACCAACGTGCTGGTTACCACATTATTTATAAATTCGCGGTCATGGCTCACCAGCAACAATGTACCTTGATACTCCAGTAGTTTCTCTTCAAGCAGTTCCAGTGTTTCCACATCCAGATCATTGGTAGGCTCATCGAGTATCAACATATTAAACGAGCGTGCAAATAACTTGGCCAGCATTAATCGATTACGTTCGCCACCCGACAGAGCACTTACCGGGCTGTTGGCACGTTGTGGGCTGAATAAAAAATCCTGCAAATAACTCATGACATGTTTTGGCAGACCGCCCACTGTCAACGTATCCGTGCCCGGCGATAAATTTTCTTTTATTGATTTGTTATCGACCAGATCAGAACGATGTTGATCGAAATAGGCTACTTCCAGTTTGCTGCCCGATTTAATCTCACCGGATTGTGGCTGAAGCTCGCCCAATAACAAACGAATCAAGGTGGTTTTACCAACGCCGTTAGGGCCGATAATACCAATGCGGTCACCGCGCTGAATGGCCATGGTCAGATCTTTAACGATTATATTTCCATCAAATGCATAGGATATATTTTCTACATCAACCACGCGCTTGCCGGATTTTTCCAGATCGCTCACACTTATTTTTACCTGACCTCTGCGTTCGATTCGCTGACTACGTTCTTTACGCAGCGCCTCCAGTGCGCGTACACGGCCTTCGTTACGGGTACGCCGCGCTTTCACACCCTGGCGTATCCAGACTTCTTCCTGCGCCAGTTTTTTATCAAATTCCATATTGGATTTGGCTTCAGAATCCAGCGCCTGCTGCTTGTTTAGCAGATACTGTTCGTAGTTACCCGACCAGCTGGTTAGCCGGCCACGATCCAGTTCAATAATACGTGTTGCCATACGGCGAACGAAGGCGCGGTCATGCGACACAAATAATAATGCCCCACGCCACTCCAGCAAATACTGTTCCAGTGATGCGATAGACTCAATATCGAGATGATTGGTGGGCTCGTCGAGTAACAGCAAATCCGGTTCATTAACTAATGCGCGTCCCAACAATACACGGCGCTTTAAACCACCCGATAAATTATCAAACTGTTCGTCCGCCGGTAAATCCAGTTGTGATAACACGGATTCGATACGCTGCGACATAGCCCAGCCCCCTTTAGCCTCTAGTTCATGTTGCACATGTTCCAGCTGGGTCATCAACTTCTCATCAACTGAATGTTCCATTTCAAGAATAATGTGGTGATATTTTTTTATTAAATCACCCAGCCCTCCCAGGCCCGATGCAACGACATCATATACACTGTCTTTTACACTGTGCGGAACAGCTTGTTCTAAATAGGCAACCTTTAAACTCTGGCTACGCTCGATGCTGCCATCATCCGCCAGGATAGACCCGACAATGAGCTTCATTAAGGTCGACTTACCCTCACCGTTACGGCCCAATAAACAAACACGCTCACCGCTATCGATAGTCAAATCCAGACCATCCAGCAAATTATGTCCACCAAAGCCAAGCGTTATATTGCGAAGAGTAATCAACGGCATATTATTTCCAGTTTAATAGTTGAATCATGACGGTGCGTCGGAATTCAGCGCACACTTTTGACGTATAGGAACTGCATTCTTTTTAAAGTGTAAATTGCTTTAACTTGTAATTTTCCACCTGTTCAAGACCGGTTTAATTATCTAGGGAGCCCCTGACTTAATCAAAGGCTCGCTATCTTATTTCTCATTTGCAGCTGTTAGTCAAACTTGACCTCTACTTGTATCGCTGCACCATCCAGATAATCTATATAGCTTTCCTTGACTTGATCATCTTCTTTTAAAAAGAATTTGGGTGTCACCACAAATTGTGTTTTATTGGGTGGCCTCAGTGAAACTGCGGCTACTGAAAATTCACCTTCTGCTTTTTCTGCGGCTACATATAAATGAATATCTTTGATCATCTCAGGTGGAATATTGGTGTCCAGCCATTTTTTACTGACAGCTTCAACTCTGTTCTCTGATTTTACTATTTTTGCGATGGGCGCAGGCGCTGATACAGGCTCGGAAATGGTGGCCTTAACATCTGGGACAGTTGCTGACTGAACGCGATTGCTTGTATCTTCACAAGCTATAACACCCATCAGCATCACAACTATTAGTGCGTTTGGCTTAATCATGCCGAACTTTTTTCTTTGGGCGCTGCCAGCCCTTGATTATTTTTTGGGGTACGCGGCTTATCACCAGCACACCCGCCTCAACATCCTGTGTCAGTGTTGTACCCGCTCCCACCGTAACATTATCGGCCACCTTAACCGGTGCCACTAACTGGGTGTCTGATCCTATAAATACATTATTGCCAATTATAGTTTTATGTTTATTGGCGCTATCGTAATTGCAGGTAATCGTGCCCGCCCCAACATTTACATTCGTTCCCATTTCAGTGTCACCTATATAACTCAGGTGATTAACCTTGCTATGTTCGCCAATAACAGCTTTTTTTATTTCAACAAAATTACCGATTTTACTGTGCTCGCATAAATGTGTGTCAGGCCTGACTCGTGCAAAGGGGCCCACTTCGACAAAATTATCAATACGCGCACTTTCAATAATGCAGCTGGCCTTGATCACCACATTCTCGCCGATGACTGAATCGATAATAATCGTATTGGCGCCTATGCGCGTGCCACTGCCGATTTTTACTTTGCCTTCAAGTATCACATTTATATCGATGTATACATCCTGTGCAATTTCTACCTCACCGCGCACATCCAGTCGCGCAGGATCCGCCAGCGTTACACCGCCTGTCATTAACTGTTCAGCAATATTACGCTGATGAATACGCTCCAGAGTTGCCAGCTGTATCCGGTTATTAACGCCTTCTACTTCATACACTGCCGCAGGTTGTGAGCTGATAATTGCTATATTTTCTTGCGCCGCTAATGCAAAGATATCTGTTAAATAATATTCACCTTGGGCATTTTTATTATTAATACCTTCCAGCAATTTTTTTAAAGTTGCCCCCTTAGCGGCAAGAATGCCAGTATTCACTTCGGTTATTTTTTTCTGTTCGTCGTTCGCATCTTTTTGTTCGACTATGCCTATAACCTTGTTTTGCGGGTCTCGTATGATGCGTCCGTATCCGAGCGGGCTCTCCATCTCAACGGTCATTAATGCTATTTTATTGTCTATGTTTATCAGCATGTTTTGCAGGCTTGACACTTTTGTCAGCGGGACGTCACCATACAATACCAGCACTGTATTTTTTAAATTAACGGACGGCAGGGCCTGCTGCACAGCATGGCCTGTACCCAGTTGTTGCTTTTGCTCAACCCAGCGCGCATCAAAATGTTTACAGGCCTGTATTACCTGCTCACCACCATGGCCATATACAATGACTATTTCTTCTGCACCCAGTTTTTTGGCAGCGTCGTACACATGTTCAACCAACGGTTTATTAGCCACCGCATGCAACACTTTTGGCAGGGTGGATTTCATGCGCGTGCCTTTTCCGGCAGCAAGGATAATGACGCTTAGTGACATAACAAACCTTAGATCAATTTAGTGGTACTAACTTAACCGAATTCTGGACACAAAAAAAGCCGGTATGAATCACCGACTTTTTTAGTTTAAGACACCGATCGGTTAACCTCTGCGTGAGCGGATTTTCTTAATGGTTTCTACCATCGCCGCCGCTTCGGCCAGTTCGACCTTGGCACGGGCAAAATCCATTTCACTGTGACGATTCGCCATACTATCAGCTGCATGCTGTTGCGCTTCAATCGCGGCGGCTTCGTCCAGATCACCAGCACGTATCGCCGTATCAGCCAGTATGGTTACCACGTGTGGTTGCACTTCCAGAATGCCGCCTGAAATGAAAAATGACTCATCTTCACCGTGCTGGTTGCGTACACGTACTTCGCCCGGCTTCAAACGTGTCAGTAACGGGGTATGACGTGGTGCTATACCCAGCTCACCCATTTCTCCCGGTGCAAATATCATCGTAGCCTGTCCTGACCAGATGGCCTTTTCCGCACTCACTATATCCAGATGGGTGATCATTGCCATGTTTATAATCCTGCCTTATTTCATACTCTTGGCTTTTTCGGCCACTTCTTCAATGCCGCCCACCATGTAGAACGCCTGTTCCGGTATGTGATCGTATTCGCCATTCAGTATTGCCTTGAAGCTGCTCAGCGATTCTTTCAAGGAAACGTATTTGCCGGGTGACCCCGTAAATACTTCAGCCACGAAGAACGGCTGCGACAAAAAGCGCTGGATTTTGCGAGCGCGAGCCACGGAGCGTTTGTCTTCGTCTGACAATTCGTCCATGCCCAGAATCGCGATAATGTCTTTCAATTCTTTATAACGTTGCAGCGTACCCTGTACACCACGCGCCACGTCGTAATGCTCCTGGCCGACCACTTGCGGATCGAGCTGACGTGAAGTCGAGTCAAGCGGATCCACCGCCGGGTAAATACCCAATTCGGCGATCTGACGTGACAATACCAACGTCGCATCCAGATGCGCAAAGGTGGTTGCGGGTGACGGGTCAGTCAAGTCATCAGCCGGTACGTATACCGCCTGGAATGAGGTGATAGAACCGGTTTTGGTGGAGGTAATACGCTCCTGCAACACACCCATTTCTTCGGCCAGTGTGGGCTGGTAACCCACCGCTGATGGCATACGGCCCAGCAGTGCGGATACTTCGGTACCGGCCAGTGTGTAACGGTAAATGTTGTCAATGAACATTAATACGTCACGGCCTTCATCACGGAAATATTCCGCCATGGTCAAACCGGTAAGTGCCACACGCAAACGGTTACCCGGTGGCTCGTTCATCTGGCCATAGACCAGAGCTACCTTGTCGAGTACGCCGCCTTCCTGC
>JANOOU010000654.1:0-3749 GCA_031421475.1 Gammaproteobacteria bacterium
AATGAAGATGAATAAATTACTGATGATCATACTGGCGTTATGCCTGCCGTTGCCCTGCATTGCGGCAGCCCAAGAATGTGAATTTCCAAAAGGAACAGTTAAACAGACACCGCCCCCGAATGCCGCCACTGTGGCGGTTTATCAATGGGACACCGGCTATGATAAAGAAGTCGACGGCGAGTATATGCAGACCCTGCGGATACTCTACAAGAATGGGGACCATGCGGTGATACAGCACAAATACTGTACGTTGTATCGTTTCGAGATTAATTATTTCCGAAACAGGCAGGCCGATAACCTGGATGCAAAAGCGATTTCAACACTGGTGGCCGGTTTGTATACGCAGTATTTTTCAGCACCTCAAAAAATAAAATATGCCAGGCCTCTGGCGCAGATCATCGCAGCTACTTTTAAAGAGCAGAATTTTGACAGAGAAAAAGATTTTGGTTTTGGTTTACCTCTTGAGGAGGCAAGTTATCCTGACACAAATTTAGAGCTTGATTTTCTAATTCAATACAAACCTCTGGACTCCGCGACAAGTTATGTCTATTCCAGCGTGACATCATTTTCTTTGGGACTTGGGGGTGGTGGAGACTGATGCGGTTTCCTCTGTGCTGTTCCCGCGCACATACGCGGGAATGTTTATGCTGTTCTCTACATCAAACAAGTTTATCGATCAAGTTTTTTACGTGTTGCCTTGCGTCTTAACTTCAGGAATTATTATCCAATGAATAAGTATAATTTTTTTTTAGTGCTCGTATCCCTGCTGGGACTGGGCTCGAAAATAGTCTGGGCTGAAACTGCAACGCAACAGACTCTCACACCAATCGACCAGAAAAATCACGCTGAATTCATAAAAAAATTATCAGCAGAGCAGCTAAATGCCTTGTCGGGTATGTATAAGAATTTTCGCATTCTTAAATTGTGTGCGGGCGACTTCAGTGGTTCTGATCAGAGTGAGCTTGTATTAGGTATCTGGAAACCAGTGATATTAAAAGACGGTCGTACTCGTGATGTGCATCGGCTTGGATTAATACGGAAAGGAAAGGTGTGGGAGATCCATCGTATAGATGATGAGTTGGATATAGGCTCCGAATCAAGTCAAATATATCCTCAGAATTGGCTGTATACGTTCAATGAAAAGGGTTTTTCCGGCGACATGAAATGCGGTATTGAATCTGAATTTGATGACAATAATGACAGTTCGGATCTTACCTATGCCTTGGGCGACAAGCCGTTCTTTAATTTAAAGGAAAAAGGCCTCGCCAAAAACAAGCTGGTGTGTTTTGCAACAGACGATGTCTATAACAACTGGGATTGCGCCGTCTACAGTCCTAAAGATGGTCGTTTTCTGCTATGGTTTCAACAGGCCCATGCTGACTGAGGGAAATAGACTCGACATCGCTGGAGGCGATCATTACAGAGTCACTCAACCCGCGTAATTTCGACATACATAGCAACGTCCACAACTCATTGCCTGAAAGTGATGCGCATTATCCTGATGCAAAAATTAAATATGGTGTTGATTACACGGTTCTGGAATTTTATCGTGTGTTCTCAAGTGTGATTACATTTTACTTGAGTATCAATAGCGCCATGCAGGCGCCATTGCCGGGAGCTTGATCAGATATTCTTTAACAGCTTGTTGAAAAACTACTGCGCTTTTCAACAAGCTGTTAACTGTTTTGCGTTGGAAGCATAACTAAAATCCCACTCAACCCCTGTTGCAGCCTGCAAAATTTGTAGCAGGTTTTCAGATGGCACCGCTTCAAAAGGATGGATGTGGGTTATTTCAACAGCCATACAGCCGTAAGCGCCTTCCCGTTTCCAGTTAAGATGTTGCATGGGTGTCGTGGTATGGCAGTGCGGGCAGTTACACGCTGTAGCGCCGAGTTGCCAGTTTGTTGTTTGTTGCCAATGCGGTAATCTGGTTTTACAGTGCGGGCAGCGTGGCAATGCATTGTTGCTATGGCCGAGGTAGTGTACGCAGGGCTGCCAGGGTGTTATCACCACTTGACAGACGTTATCGCCCTCAGCCGGGGATAAACAAATAGTAGGCGCGCATCCGAGAAAGCTCAGTAACGCCAGAAACGCATTGCCGACAGGGTAGTGGTTGTTCAGGAGTTCATCTGCAATCAGGCCGCCGTTTTTCAGGGCCATAACGAGCATTTCAGTGTCTGGGGCTGCGATTGGCATTAATCCTGGGTAGAGTATTAATTTATAATGCAGCATGGTCCTGGTCGAATCGTGTGTTGTTGCACAGTTTAACGTCAGGATGTGTCGTAGAACAGTCATAAAATGAGGATAGTGTATGTATGTAACCATCGTTCATATTCATGTTAAAAAAGAATATGTTAAGGATTTTATTGAGGCGTCACGTGTGAATCATTTGGCGTCGGTGAAGGAGCCAGGTAACACGCGTTTTGATGTGCTGCAAATGGCGAATGATGCCACGCATTTTGCGTTATACGAAGCCTATGACAGTGCTGAAGAAGCCGCTGACCACAAAAAAACTGCCCATTATTTGCTTTGGCGTGAAACCGTATCCGACTGGATGGCAACGGTGCGCACGGGCATGGTTTATAACGGATTGTATCCGGCATGATGGAGCCAGACATGAATACATTTTCGATTGCACGTTTGCCACGCATCGAATTCGGTCATGGGGTATTTACCAAAACAGCTGATATCTGTTTATTGTACGGTCGCAAGGTGCTGCTGGTAACAGGTGCCAGTTCGTTTCATCGTTCAGACTATTTTGTGCAACTGAAACATGATTTTGAAAACCGGGGCATGGCGTGGCAGCTGTGCAAAGTGGTGGGCGAGCCTTCACCGCATTTTATTGATGATGCAGTAAAACAATATGCCAATGAAAATTTTGATGTGGTATTGGGCATAGGCGGTGGCAGCGCACTGGATGCTGCCAAAGCCATAGCCGGATTGTTGCGCGTAAAAAATTCGGTGATGGATTATCTTGAAGGTGTGGGCCCGGAATTAAATTACTCAGGCCCCTCCGTGCCTTTCGTTGCAGTGCCTACAACTGCAGGCACCGGCAGCGAAGCGACCAAAAATGCGGTGCTGAGTGTGCAGGGCAAAGACGGTTTTAAAAAATCTTTTCGTCACGATAAACTCGTTGCAGAATACGCCATAGTTGATCCGTCGTTACTCGCCAGTTGCCCAGCCCGTGTTATCGCCGCCAATGGCATGGATGCACTGACACAATTAATGGAATCCTATGTATCAACCCGCGCCAATACATTCACCGATGCCTTGTGCGTCAGTGGCCTGCGTGCTGCACGCGATGGTCTGGTAAAACTTTACGAAAATCCGGCGGATAAAGAGGCGCAATACCGCATGGCCTATGCTTCGTTGCAATCGGGCATTTGTCTGGCGCAAACCGGCTTGGGTTCGGTGCATGGTCTGGCATCACCGCTGGGTGCGTTTTACCCTATTCCACATGGCGTGGTCTGTGGCACGCTGGTAGCAAAGGCCACAGAAATAAATATTGATGTGATGTTGACGCGCGACCCCACCAATGCCGCACTGGATAAATATGCGCGCCTCGCCGAAGTGTTGTTACAAAAACGCATGCGTAACAAACACGATGCCTGGGAGAGTCTGTGCAAACAATTACATCACTGGACGCAACAACTGCAATTGCCGGGTTTGGCGAACTATGGTGTGGATGAAGCGGGATTGAATCATGTCATTGCCAACGCGCGTGGCAGCAGCATGAAAACCAATCCGGT
>JANOOU010000655.1:0-1750 GCA_031421475.1 Gammaproteobacteria bacterium
GGCCGTGTTATTGACGCCGGAATTGATTACGATATTCGCGGCATGGATAAACCGTCGGATCATTGCCCGATCTGGGTGGAGTTTAAAGACTGACAAAATACTCACTATGCCCTGATGTATAGTTTTTAATGAAACAATAACTAAGATTGAAGCATGAATAACCACGATAAAAAAAGCGGGCACACTTCAGAGAAAGGCGTTTTTTACGCCCCATGGGAAAAATCTTTCGACAAGATTCTCACACCTTTTGAAGAATTTATTCATCGACAGACAACCAGTGGCATATTGCTGATGGCAATGGCGTTAATCGCACTGCTACTGGCGAACAGCCCATTAGCTGACAGTTACGAGCACCTGGTTCATACCCTTGTCAGTCTTAACATCGGCAGCTGGACGCTGAACATGACCCTGCATCACTGGATTAATGATGGACTGATGGCATTATTTTTCTTTGTTGTTGGCCTCGAATTAAAACGCGAAATACTGGTAGGCGAACTCGCCGAACTGCGCCATGCAGCGCTGCCGATTGGTGCCGCAATCGGTGGCATGGTGATGCCGGCATTAATTTATTTTGCGATCAACCCGGATGGCGACGCCGCACGCGGCTGGGGAATTCCCATGGCTACCGACATCGCATTTTCTATTGGCGCCTTGGCACTGCTTGCAAGCCGCGTACCCAAAGCTCTGATTACATTTCTGGTGGCGCTGGCCATCGTGGATGATCTGGGTGCAGTACTGGTGATTGCAATATTTTATACAGACACCATTGCATTCACCCCGTTAGCGGCAGCCGCAGGATTATTTGCATTGCTGATAATTTTCAATATGAGCGGCATACGTAAAACCATGCCCTATTTTATTGTTGCCGTTTTTTTGTGGTACGCGCTAATGCAATCCGGTGTACACGCCACGCTCGCAGGCATACTCGGCGCCTTATCTATACCCGCCATTCCAAAATACGAACCGGAACGCTTCAGTGCACACGTAAACGAAATGATGCAACGCTTTGACGCCAGCCACCAGCCCGGCGTAAGCATCATGACCAATGACAAATTACGCGCCGTGGTGCAAACACTGAAAAACGGTGTGCACAGTGCTGAAGCCCCGCTGCAACGACTGGAACATATCTGGCACATACCCGTGGCTTATTTAGTGATACCCATTTTCGCACTGGTGAATGCCGGCATCCCACTCGAATTCGGTTCACTGAGTGAAACACTGAGACATCCAGTGATGCTCGGTGTAACACTGGGACTGGTGCTGGGAAAATTTATCGGCATCACCGGCGTTTGCTGGTTAATGCTGAAACTGGGTGTCGCAGTACTACCCAAAGACACACGCTTCACACAAATCGCAGGCGTATCACTGCTGGCTGGCATAGGTTTCACCATGTCTATATTTGTTGCGCAACTGGGTTTTGAAAACAGAGAAGAGTTATTGTTGATGGCTAAAACAGGCATTTTAGCCGCATCATTATTATCTGGTGTCGCCGGGTTTATCTGGCTTTATATGGTAAGTAAACCGAATTAACTTTCATGTCACGCCAGCGTTAAATTTATTTGCAGATTGGCGTTGAGCATGGCGAAGCTCAACGTGCGTGATAAATAAAAATATGCTGGATTGTTTACTGTTTTTTTATCTGGCTCTGCAAGTCCATTATTCGCACTCGCTGAGAGTAGAGGCTCAAACAGGATCTGTCATTGTGTTAAATAAGTGTGTAGAAGATCTGATAGTAAGTGCGTGTTTCAGA
>JANOOU010000656.1:0-4596 GCA_031421475.1 Gammaproteobacteria bacterium
GAAAAAACTGGAAAAAGAAACCGGTGAGCGTGGTGGTGGCCTGGCACAACTGGCCATGTTGGTGGTGAATACGGCATCGGAAATTGCCGACACCCGCTGCTGGAATACCCTGCCTCAGGAAATTTCGCTGGGCCGCGTTTATTTGCCTGAGGGATCGCATCAACTAAAAATAGATGTAATCGGCCAAACCGGCGTTGTAGTGGATAGTTATAACATAGCCTTAACGATTAAAGCCGGACGCAAAACCATTATTTCGGAACATTGGGTTGCACCTCGTCCATTAGTCACTACGCCGGTGCAAACAGGTATAACCACCCAGTCAGCTACGCGTGCTTATTAACAATGCAGATTTAAGGAAAATAAAATGAATACTGCTGCAACAAAATTATCAAGTGTTTTACTAACAGGCCTGTTTATTGTTATGCAAACGGCTGTCGCTGCGTCCAAACCCGATTGGATAGAGGGCGATGCGGATACGTATCCTAACGAACAATATCTGGTTGCATCCGGTTCGGCATCCACGCCTGAACTGGCTAAAGATCGTGCCTTGGGTAATCTGGTCAAGATTTTTGAAACACATATTAAAGAATCCACTACGACGCAATCGGACACCAAAGTACAGGTAAAAGATGGCAAGGAAAGCTACAGCAAGGATCAGCGTTTGTCACAACAAATTAATATTAACACCGACAAGGTAGTGCAGGGCGCGCGCATTGCAGAATCCTGGCTCGATAAATCGGTGCAAATGCACTACGCACTGGCGGTGCTCGATCGCGCACAAGCCAGCAATAATATGCGCGATGAAATGCGGCGCTTGGATGATGAAACCAGCGCCGAGTTGACACGCAGTGATGCACAGGCTGATGTATTACTTTCCATGGCTGCACTCAATCATGCCGTGATATTGCAACGCGAACGTGAAGCCTTGCAAAAAACATTAAAAGTGATTGATCTGAGTGGCAAAGGCTCGCCTGAAAAATGGAATATGGCGGATCTGCGTGGCAAGCTTGAAACCCGATTACAAGCCTTGCGCATCGCTACCAGCGTAGAAGCGGACAGTTATGGCAAACTGGAACCGTTATTGCGCTCGGCCATGGCGAACGCAGGCTTTCCATCTGCGGGTAACGATGCTGCCTATACCCTGGTTGCCGATCTTGAAGTGCAGGATTTGGGTTTACGCGAGGGCTGGTACTGGCTGCGCGGCAAACTCAGTGTGAAACTGGTTGAAGCCAATGGTAAAATTCGTGGCCGTAAGGAATGGCCGATGAAAGTATCTGCACTGCAACGTAGCGATGCGGAAAGCAGAATGCTGACCCAGGTTGCGCAAAAACTGAATGCGGAACTCAAGCCTGCAATGTTGGCGTTTGCGACCGGGGAATAACCTGCGCTTGCAAACATTAGAGAGAATTTAAAAACCGACATGAAACAACATGATTCAATACGGGCTGTTGTCTGGCGAGATGACAGCCTTTTTTTATTAGATCAACGCATTCTGCCACAACAGCAACAATATATAGCGCTGCACAATGCTAGCGATACGGCGCAAGCCATACGCGATATGGTCGTGCGCGGTGCACCGGCCATTGGTATAGCCGCAGCCTACGGTGTGGTGATGGCAGCGCGTGCGCGTTATAACAATAATGCCACCCGCTGGAAAAGCGATATTAAAGCCGATTTAAAAAGTCTGGCCGATTCGCGTCCCACTGCAGTGAATTTATTCTGGGCACTGGAGAAAATGCAACAGTGCATTGACGGCATTCAATCCGATCCTGTCCCGGAATTATTGCAATTAGCTAATAAAATTTACCAGGATGATATAACCGCCAATTACACCATGGGGCGTTTGGGTGCAGAGCTGATTGAAAATGACGGCCGCGCATTACTCACACATTGCAACACGGGTTCCCTGGCAACCGCGGGTTTTGGTACCGCATTGGGTGTTATCCGTCAGGCTTTCATTGATAAAAAAATAACATCGGTTTATGCAGATGAAACCCGTCCCTGGCTGCAAGGCGCACGATTAACAGCCTGGGAACTGGTACAGGATAAAATTCCTGTGACGTTGTTAAGTGACGGCGCCGCAGCGAGTTTGATGAAACAAGGCAAGATTAGTTGGGTCATCGTGGGCTCGGATCGTATCGCCGCCAATGGTGACGTCGCCAACAAAATCGGTACCTACAGCCTCGCGGTTAATGCCCGATATCACGGTGTGAAATTTATGGTAGTGGCACCCACTTCCACGGTGGATATGACGATTGCGAACGGCGAATGCATTCCCATTGAACAACGCGGTGAAGATGAAGTGCTGAACTGTGGTGGTAAACGTATTGCAGCTGAAGGCGCCAAAGCCTGGAATCCGGCGTTTGATGTAACACCGGCGGGATTGGTCGATTTTATTATTACCGAAAAAGGCGTCATACAAAATCCAGCATTGCCAAAAATGCAGGCTATGATGGACCATTAAAACGATTCAGCTGCTTTTATTAAAATTAAAATGATTTAAGAAAGCTCCAAGGAAGCTCTGATTAAGGCAGAGCTTCCCTAAATATTACCGAAACACTTGAAAAGGATACATACCAATGCCGGTAAGTTAAGAATACGTCGTCATTCCGGCAGGGATTGCCGGGATGACGCTGGATTTAATAATTCATTTTTTATTTGAATGGTATTCTTTTCATCTAACTTATTAGTAATTCCATCCTGGAATTTTCAGAGAGTGCAGGGCGCACGTTTTGGCGGCAAAATAGTGTTATCACAATTCATTCAACTCCCGATCGAACAATTAATACTGGCTGTACTGATTGTTTTTACAGCCTTTGTGATTACCGGACTATCCGGTTTTGGCTCTGGATTAATTGCGATTCCGATGCTGGCATTTTTTTTACCCTTACCACTGGTAGTGGCGGTACTGACATTATTGAGTTATGGCAGCACTGTTATTCAAAGTATCGCATTACGACAACACACTTGTTGGCAAGAGGTATGGTCATTATTGCCCTTTACCATGATAGGTATTGCGTTGGCACTGTTAATGCTGGCGAATACAGACTTGCAAAACCTGGCAGTGATATTGGGATTTTTTATTGCTGGTTATGCATTGTATGCGCTGTTTGACCTCAAGCCATTGGGTGGTGGCCGCATCTGGTCGATTTTTGCAGGGGGTTTTGGTGGTTTTATTGGAACATTATTTGGCACTGGCGGGCCGTTTTATGTTGTCTATCTGAATTTGCGACAACTCGACAAATCACAATTTCGTGCAACCATTGCCACCACGTTTTTAATCGATGGTGGTGTGCGGGTGGCAGGCTATGCAGCCATTGGTTATTTCACCCCACAGGTTTTAATACTAACGTTGTTACTGGTGCCGGTATTGATAGTGGGCTTAATGATAGGCCATGCCATTCATTTCAAAATTAACCAGCAGCAGTTTCACCTGGTTATTAATCTCATGTTATTACTCAGTGGCAGCCTGTTAATCATCAAGTCGCTGTAAAGCAACAGATAACTAGCTACCATGCAGCAAAGCCGTAGGCGATAACCGCAGTATTTTGCGAGTCGCCAGCATACCGGTTAATAATATTAATGGAATGGTCACCAGCGGCGTGATTAACCATAAGCCGGGATGCCAGCGGTAATTTAGTTCAAATAGCTGGGTGAATAATGTCAGGGCAATTAATTCGCTCAAGCTAACGGCGAGCAGGGTGGCGATTATACCCAGTACTATAAATTCTGACATTTGACTGCTGCGTATAAAATGATTGCGCGCACCCAGTGTGCGCATGATGGTGGCGCTTTGTAAACGTTCATCCAGATTAAAATAAATGGAAGCTACCAGCACGATTAAGCTGGCTGCAATCACAAATAACATCACATATTCAACCGCCAGTGATGCCTGATCCAGTACCTGTTTCACCTGACGCATAATGGCGTCGATTTCGACTACGGTGATGCCGGAGAAGTTTTTTACCAGTTGGTTCAGTATGTATTTCTCATCCAGTGGCAAATAAAAACTGGTAATGTAACTTGCCGGTAAATATTCCAGGGTTTGCGGCGGAAAGATCACATAAAAATTGGGTTGAAACGAATCCCATTGTACCGAGCGAATACTGATTACAGTGGCTTCAATTTTCTGGTCGCCAATCTGAAATCCAAGCTTGTCTGTTAATTTTATACCTAAACGTTTTGCCAGATCTTCTTCAATCGAGATCAGAGTTTGACCATTATCATCTTGCTGCCACCAGCGGCCAGCAATAATTTTATTATTATCGGGCAACTGATTGGTCCAGGATAAATTCAATTCACGACGCAGCGATTCATCATTTTTGGCTGGTTCCGAAATCGCATCGGTAATATCCACGCCATTGAGTGAAATAAGCCGCCCTCGGCTCATCGGGTAGAAATTTTCACTTTGCAGCTTGTGTTGCGTAAAAAAATCGCGCACGGCATCCAATTCGGCGCTCTGGATGTTAATGATGAAATGATTGGGTGTGTTGGCGGGTAGTTTATTTTGCCATTGTTCAATGAGATCGGTGCGCACCAGAAAAATGGTTAGTACAATCATCAGGCCCAGGCTTAAAGCCATTAGCTGGATGGTGG
>JANOOU010000657.1:0-7288 GCA_031421475.1 Gammaproteobacteria bacterium
TCGATACACCCGGCGATACCCGCCGCATTTTTTTTGGTGCCTGGGTGGAGCTGGAAAGTGATGCTGGGGAACGCTTGCGTTATCGTATCGTTGGGCCGGACGAGTTTGATCCGGCCACCGGCTACATCAGCATGGATTCACCGGTGGCTCTGGCATTGATGCGCAAGCAGGTTGATGATGAAGTAACAGTGCAAACGCCCGGCGGTGAAATGCACTACACCGTGATGCAGGTGTCTTACGAAAGCTGATGTCTGGCCGGGCGTGTCCGTCATCGCGCTGGTTAAAGTTCTGCAATAGTGAGCCGCTAACTCTGTGGTCACCCTGAACCCTTTCAAAACATGCGCCCACGCCCATTATTGTTTTTATTACTTCTGGTGTTACCCGGATTTGCCCGTGCGGCCATGATCTATGTGGCGGGTATAGAAGAATCCAGCTGGAAGGTGCAGTCATCGCCGGTGCGTTGTGAATTACGCCATGCGATTCCGCGTTACGGTGAAGGCCGATTCGTTTATTCGGCCGGTGGTGAGCTGGCATTTGAAATCAGCGTGTTTGATCCACCGGTACGAGATGGCGTAGCCAGCATGACCTCCGTGCCGCCGTTCTGGAAACCCGGCACGCCGAAAAATTTGGGGGAATTGTCCTTGTCGCGCGGCCATGTACCGTTTTACGTGGGCCGTGATCTGGCACAGCGCATGTTGTATGAACTTGATGCCGGCATGTTGCCTACCATACAGTACAAAGACTGGGCGGATCAGCAGGACGATGTCATGGTGTTGTTGTCTTCCGCTAATTTCCATGAAAACTTACCGGATTTTCAGCGTTGCATTGGTCAGTTGTTGGTATACGGCGCCGCCGATCTGAAAGATGTGATCGTGGAATTTGGCGATAACCTGTATGCCTTGAGTGATGCTGCCAAATCACAGCTGGATCAATTGGCATCGTACGTGGCACACGATAAAAAAATTCGCCTGGATTTAACCGGCCATACCGATAGTGTGGGCAGCAAGTCATACAACAAAATGCTGTCTGAGCGACGGGTGCACGCGGTGGAAAAATACCTGCTCGATAAAGGCGTGGCGCGTAACCAGGTAAAGATTCAGGGCTTTGGTGATGCCTATCCCACGGCCAGCAATTTGACCGAAGAAGGTCGCAGTATGAATCGTCGCGTTCTGGTTGCGGTGGCAAGATAAACCTTTTCCTTTGTACTTTAACTTTTGAACTTTAACCTTCGATATAATGCGCCTCCTCGATTCAGCTGGAGCTTCGCACATGTCCCAAGTCAAAAAAGTCGTACTGGCCTATTCCGGTGGCCTCGACACCTCGGTCATTCTCAAATGGTTGCAAGATACGTATCACTGCGAAGTAGTGACCTTCACCGCCGATATCGGCCAGGGCGAAGAGCTGGCGCCAGTGCGCGGCAAGGCCACTGCCATGGGTGTGAAAGAAATTTACATTGATGATTTGCGCGAAGAATTTGTGCGTGATTTTGTATTCCCCATGTTCCGCGCCAACACGGTATACGAGGGCGAATATTTACTCGGCACTTCGATCGCGCGGCCGCTGATCGCCAAACGTCTGGTCGAAATCGCCAACGCAACCGGCGCCGATGCGATTTCACACGGTGCCACCGGCAAGGGGAATGATCAGGTGCGGTTTGAACTCGGTGCCTATGCGCTAAAACCCGGTGTCAAAGTGATCGCACCCTGGCGCGAATGGAATTTAACCTCACGCGAAACCTTGATGGCCTACGCCGAGAAAAATAATATTCCGGTGGACTTCGCTAAAAATAAAAAGAAATCGCCTTATTCCATGGATGCGAATCTGTTGCACATTTCCTACGAAGGCGGCGTGCTGGAAGATCCCTGGACCGAAGCCGAAGACGATATGTGGCGCTGGTCGGTAGCACCGGAAAGTGCACCGGACAAAGCTATTTATATGGATCTCACATTTAAATGCGGCGACATCATCGCCATCGACGGCCAGGCCATGAGCCCAGCCACGGTGCTGGCGCATCTCAATAAAGTCGGCGGCGCCAACGGCATCGGCCGCCTGGATCTGGTGGAAAACCGCTACGTCGGCATGAAATCACGCGGCTGCTACGAAACCCCCGGCGGCACCATTATGCTCAAAGCCCATCGCGCCATAGAATCGATTACGCTGGATCGCGAAGTCGCACATTTAAAAGACGATTTAATGCCACGTTATGCCTCGATGATTTACAACGGCTACTGGTGGAGCCCGGAACGCAACATGTTACAAGCCATGATTGATGCATCGCAGGTTTCTGTTAACGGTGAGGTGCGCGTTAAATTGTATAAAGGCGCTGTGAGTGTCGTCGGTCGCAAGTCTGCCACCGATTCGTTGTTTGATAAAAATATTGCAACGTTTGAAGATGATGCCGGTGCGTATAACCAGAAAGATGCGGAAGGGTTTATTAAATTGAATGCATTGCGGATGCGGATTGCGGCGAATTTGCGAAATCGTAAGTAATCGTTTATTACGTCAATTCTCGTTCCCACGCTTTGCGTGGGAATGCAGATGCTTTGGATTGTTTACTGATTGATCTCCTGGTTTTGAAAATCCCCTTTTCGCCTTGATGGCGAGTTACTTTCTTTGCTTGTGCAAAGAAGAGTAACCAAAGAAACACACCCCAGGCGCGTTGGCCCTTCGGGCTTCCCTCGCAGAGTGACTTTTGCTTCAAGGCCGTTTTGATGCGCGTCCCTGCTTATCAAAACTGAAACGGCCCTCCATGGCCATTTCGCCTTGGCAAAACCCACTCTGCGAGGCAACACTTATGGGGACCAACAGAAAACAATAAAAGCGACGTGGAAATTTGCGGATTTTGTAGGTGCGATTAGCGTAGCGTAATCGTACGCATTAAAAGCCCTCGATTACGCTACTCTAATTGAGGCTACGCTTGCTGAAGCGCCATGTTAGGTTATTTTTTTCCAATTGTTGCCAATATAAAATCATGCAATTGCTCTTTAAGTTCTTCTTCAGTTTCCCATAGAATATGATTGTATTGGCGTGTATCAAAATGCACATTTTTAAGATCGTCTTTTTTCACGCACCAGATGACCGGTAACCCCAGGCCGTGGGCAAACCCAGCCTCGTAATAAACGCCAGCTTTTTGCTGAGTCACATCTGCAACTAGAAATCTTGAGTTTTTTATCTCTGAAATAATCTTAACATCGATACGTTCTAAATGTGGCTGCGCGTTTACTTTATATGCCGTGTATCCTGTTTTTTCTATTGCTGGCTGTATTGCATTTTCGAACACAGTAAGTAATGTCGGATCAAACGACATTGCGACAAATGCTTGAGTCTTAGATTGTATGTCTGAATTGTTTTTCTCTAGATACTCCCAACCTTGAGCAGTGATCACTATAGAATATGATAGGTCATTTAACGTCCTGCTTTTAGTGTTGCTTCTTTCTATCAAGCCCCGATCAATTAATGACTTTACATAGTAAGTAAATTCTTGCTCATTTTCAGCCCAAGATAGCGAGGTATCAAGTTCAGTATTTAGTATGACTTCTTTGCCTGGGTAGTCCGTAAGCAATTAAATTCCTTTTAATAATTTATTTTGTTTCTCGATAGGCGAGTATTTTGGAAGCGTTTTAATTACTTCAATTAAAAAATCTGATGTAAGCATTGGTATTTCAATACCTAGCATATTTCTTTCTTTTAGCCAGCCAGATAATTGAGCAGACTTGTTTGCTCTGTCTGCAATATCTTCTGCTGTACCAGATATTGTAAATCGGCCGCACCTAGAACAGTCGTAAGTTACCTTATCGCCATAATCCCTTTCTGAAAGGATTTCTTGGTTATCTAGTTTACAAACTGGGCACGGCTTGAATTTGTCGTTCATATTTTCAAATAGCCTTAGAGTTGATTATGAAGTATTCATTAAGTAGCTGGATAAGCAAAATTCTGACCATCTCATTTATCAAAAATGCATCAATTCAAATACTAATTCGCTTCTTATGCAGTGACAATCATTTTCATTGATACAGCACCATATCACATCGTCCTGTTCAATTTTTTGTTTTCCACCCCCAAATATTGCCTTGCAGCGGCAGCGCGTAGGTTGGGCTGAATGTAATGAAGCCCAACAATTAATACATAACGTTGGGCTTCGCTGTGCTCAGTACCAATCGTGCGGGGTTTTCTATGTTTTCTTTGCGTTGCTTTTGAGCCCCCATCCTGTTTGCTGAGCAGCGTCCGCTTTGACCGGGAAAATTCGCCTGGATGGCGAATTTAGGCGAGATGAGGCATGGATGCCGAACGGAGCCGGCACGAAGGCAAAGGGGATGATGCGAAGGGACCCCAAAGGGGCAAACTGGTCTGGGGTGTGTTTCTTTGGTTACTCTTCTTTGCACAAGCAAAGAAAGTGACTCGCCCAGCGAGGGCGAAATAAAGCTATCAGCAGAAAGCTATAAATACAGTAAACAATTCAAGCTATCTGCATTCCCACGCAGAGCGTGGGAACGAGAAAAAAATCAGTAAACACTCAAAAGCTAAAAGCTGGATACTGGCGTTCGCTGATATGACGACAAAGTGCGCCTGAAGGCGCACCTACAAGTGACGGCAGCTGTGCAGCTATCTGCATTCCCACGCAGAGCGTGGGAACGAGAAATTTACGCGTGGGCACTGCGTGCCCACCCTACGCACTACTTTTTTATTACGTTAATGTTGTAATCATTAAAGCAAAAACACCGTCGCCAATCCCAAAAACACAAACAACCCCACCACATCCGTAACCGTAGTTAAAATCACACTGCCCGCAATCGCCGGATCAATTTTATAACGGCGCAAAATAATGGGAATAATCACACCGGATGCTGCAGCCGCCAGCAGATTAATCAGTAATGCGGCTGCAATCACCACGCCCACTCCAATATCGCGGAACCAGACGTAGGCTATCAACGCTACAACCAGTGCCCAGAGCGTACCGTTCAATAAGGCCACAATCATTTCTTTGTTAAATAACCAGCGGCGATTGCTGCGGTTAAGCTGATTTAAGGCCATGCCACGTATTACCAGGGTGATGGTTTGGCTGCCGGCGATGCCGCCCATGCTGGCGACAACATTCATTAATATGGCGACCGTCACCACTTTTTCCAGTGTGGTATCGAATTGACTGACGACCCATGATGCGAGAAACGCAGTGAGTAGATTAATACCTAACCAGAGGGCGCGGCGTTTGCTGCTGGGCAGCACTGGTGACAGCAGGTCATCTTCATCGGTTAAACCGGCCATGCTTAATATGGAGTGATCGGCTTCTTCACGTATAACGTCAACCACGTCGTCAATGGTGATACGACCCAGCAGTATGCCTTTGGCATCGACCACGGCAGCAGAAATTAAATCGTGGTCTTCGAATAAACGTGCGACTTCATTGGCTGACATGTCGGATGGAATCGGTTTGTCGTTGTCCATTATGTCAGCAACGATTTTATCGAGATCGTTGATGAGTAAATCGGTGAGTGCAAGTTGCCCGAGATATTTATTGTTACGATCAACCACGATTAAATTATCGGTCACATCCGGGATTTCACCGAGCACGCGTAAATAGCGCAGCACCACATCGAGTGTTACTTCCGGGCGCACGGTAATGGTGTCGGTGTTCATTAAGCCACCGGCACTGTCTTCCGGGAATGACAACACGGCTTCCAGTCGTTCGCGGTGCTGGCTGTCCAGCGAATGTAAAACCTGATTGATTAATTCATCGGGCAGTGATTGTACAAAGTCAGCCGAGTCATCGAGGTCAAGATGCGTGGTAACGTTGGCCAGCTGTTGCGCAGACATGCCCTTGATCAACTCGTTACGCATATCTTCGCCGAGTTCAATCATGACCTCGGCCTGAAGTTGTTTGGCTATTAATTCCCAGATTTTTTTGCGCCGGCCAGGGGGCAGTGATTCCAGTAATTGTGTGATTTCGGTGGGGTGTAACGCATTGATCATGCCGATGGCCGCATTGCGGGTGCCGGTTTCTAGTGCCAGGGTAACGGTTTGCAAATTCCATTCGGAATTATCGCGTGGGTCTTGTGGCGTGTTGTTGTGTTCAGACATCGAAGTGGCTGCCAGTTAACAATGATCGAAATGTGGCCAGTTTAGCAGCAGTTGTTTCCGCAGATCAGGAGAATTGCCGATTCAGGGCATCTACTGCAAGTTCGATCTCATCGGCAGTGGCCAATTCCAGAATAGGGCGCACCTGTGTAGTGAGTTGGCCGAGGTGACTGCTGTTAATAATATATTTAATATCGAGCAGGCTACTGGCCTGTACGCTGAAACAATGTAAACCCATGCCCAGCAATAAACGGGTATACAAGGGGTTGCTGGCCATTTCGCCGCAAAGGGAAACGGGTATGCCGGTTTTTTCACCGGCTATCAGGGTCATGTCGATAAGTTTGAGCACGGCGGGGTGTAGTGGTTTAAATAAATGACTGACTTCATCGTCAATGCGATCCATGGCCAGGGTGTATTGAATTAAATCATTGGTACCGAGTGACAGAAAATCGAGTTTGCGTGCAAAACTCATGGCGGTCAGCGCGGCGGCCGGTACTTCAATCATGGCACCGAGTGGTAAGTTGGGATTGAAACGTTTGTGTTCGATACGCAATTCGGTTTTGGCTTGTTCCATTAATTTTAAAACCTGATCGAGTTCGCTGACGCAGGTGAGCATGGGAATCATCATGCTCACCGGGCCGTAGGCGCCCGCGCGCAAAATGGCTTTAAGTTGATGCATGAATAAATGCGGTTCTTTTAAACAGCGGCGTATGGCGCGCAAACCCAGTGCCGGATTGTGTGCCATCGGGCCATGTTGCAAGGTGTCGCGCATTTCTTTATCGCCACCCAGATCAGCGGTGCGTATGGTCAGCGGGTGGCCTTTTAATGCGCGTAAAGTCCGGCTGTATACTTCAAATTGTTCCTGTTCCGAGGGCCACTCATTGCGTTCCATAAATAACATTTCGGTGCGGTATAAACCGACACCGGTGTGATCGTATTGACGCAATGTGCGCACATCATCCGGGCCATCTATGTTGCCGTGTAAATGTATGCGTTTGCCGTCGAGTGTCATCGCCGGTTTGTTTTTTAAACCAAACAAATGCCGTTGACGGCGCTTTTCATCTTTTTGTAAATCGCGAAACAGTCGCAAACTATGTTTGTCGGGATCGGCCACCAGCATGCCCTGGCCGCCATCCACTACCAGCCAGTCGCCAGCGGAAATTAATTGCCGCGCATTGCGTACACCTACAATCGCGGGAATGCCGAGGTTGCGTGC
>JANOOU010000658.1:0-3307 GCA_031421475.1 Gammaproteobacteria bacterium
GGTTTACTGTTTTAAGTTATACGTACATGTAGAGATTGGTAGCCGGGCCTCATGTGTCCGAGGAGTGGAAGATAGAGGAGCAGGGAAAATGTGGAGATGCTCGCCAGATCCTAAAAAGTCTGTCAAAGGTGCACTGACAAGAATGTGGGTAATTATATTTTCACTATACATATCATCACTATCATACAAATTCACCACAGAATGGTAACTAATGTAAAATCTAACAACGCGTTCAACCACGCTCGCTTGTCTCGCTCAAGCCGCCAACCCGCTGCGCGGATGGGCGGCTGGTTAGCACAACGTTCGGTAATATTTATAAACAATAATGGTGTAATTTCAATAGAGAGTACTAGGAGTCGAAGAATATGACAGACAATCAAAATAATAAGTATATTTTCTATACTAAAATGGCATGGGCCATTTATACCCTAATAACCATTGCCGTTATCGTTGTATTAGTAGTATTTGTCGCTCAGGACAGCGAAGAAAAGTTTTTCTACGGGTTAATGCCCATAGCAGCAGCTTATGTTTTTCGCCCAATGAATAAACCCTTTAGCAAACTCATTTTTAAGTTCACTGGCGTTTCTCAACCCCCCGAGGAAAAATGAGCTGCCACATGCCTAACAAGGGCATTAACTCTGATCGGTTTTACACGCCGCTTCGTTGCACTACGCTCTGTGTAAAGCCGTCAAGTTATGCGAAACGTTAGCTTACCCATAGAAGGAAATTAGTGCCATGCAATTAACCTATAGAGCTACCGAAGAAAAATATCAAAATGTAAGATCAATTGCGTATGAAATCACAATGGATGAATTGCCCTATCAAGACAAAAAATCAATTATATTAAGCGAAATGACTGACCCTTAATTTAAGGTTATCCAGTGACTGAACTGAGTTGTACAGGTTGAAAATCTGCTTGCAAAATAATAAATATATTTTATCGTTAGGATTGTTGTTACTGATCAATAGGACATATGCCATGAATTACGACTTATCCGAAATGGTCCGAATGAGCCAGTTAATTGCCATTGTCGTACCCGCACAACCACCTATGTATGAAAAAGATATCTCGTATAAAAAGAAATGGGAGCAACTCTCAGATGATTTAAAAAAATTGCCATTGTCAAATCCGGATATTCCTCCCTACAAACAGCTTATCTTTTGCTTTGTGATTAAAAGTGTATTGGAGGGTGACCGAAAAATCGGTGAGCGCATCGAAGTGATTAGTGCCAATGACGGCATCAGCCAAACAGCGCATTTTAACTACTATGCGTTAGGAATGAATATGAGTAATAACTATGACCATTACCAACCCAAATACATGGTCAACGAGGAAGGGGAGCAAATCGTATTTTTACGTTCTTACGAAGATAAAGAAGCCAGTTACACTCAAGACCCCTTTGATTTAACCAAGAACTCTCAATCCATTAAGTTATATCAATTCATTGCGAACGGAGGTCACGAAGGACTGGAAGCCAAACCTGAAATCGAGCGATTGATTAAAGAGAGTAAATCTACTGATTTTTGGCAAACGCCTGCAATTCCTGAGGCGTGGATTCTCGAGACACCTCTCCCACACCCTTTTAAAGATCCTGCCGTACCCCTGGATAATCTGTTTGATGATCCTTTTGAGAAACCAACACCAAAAAAGTAGTTACGTAAAACCCGAACATCCAATATTTTTATGAAAAGCGGAACATAGATAATAAGAATATTCCACTTAATTGCTGGTTATCGAGGGTTCTGCCTAATACATTGTTGGCTATTCAGCTTGAAGCAATCACCTAACCCAGCCATGAACACGGGCATTGAAAAGCGGCGCCCCCAATGCCGGTAAGTTAAGGCCGCTGAGTGCTTTTGTAGGTTCGAATTTATTCGGACAATGGCCTGTTTAATGACACCTTTGTGCGAATAAATTCGCACCTACATTTTTAACTTACCGGCATTGGCGGCGTCCCCTCAATATTGCGTTTGTGCCCTGAGAACGCCACAGCCTGCCCCAGGAATAAGGTTTTAGGATCTTCTTATGAATGGCGACTTGCGTGTTAATGATCTGACAACATTGATTATCCGATTATATAGTGTGAAATAGCTCACATAAATGTTTCGAAGTGGGTGCAATGTCTTGATATAAACAAGGTTGCTAGAAGAGGATGCACTTTAGCTGTGATGCCTTGTTACAACACTTTTTATAAAAATGACCCCGTAAAAAAATAACCTATCCGTTCACAGCTTTTTCGTTTCTTATAGGGTTCTCTATAGCGGCCATATCAACAATCAGGGAGTTTTAAGTTTGTTGCTGTGCTCAGTTGAATGATTTGAGTATGCGCATATGAATGATCAGCTAAATCAGCTGGAACAATCAATATTGCAGCAGGATTCGGATGCAGGTAACCAAGCTGATCGTACACTGGGTGAGCGTCATCCCGCTGTATATCTTGGATTGATCATTTTATTTGCCAGTATGGCGTATGTTTGGTTGTTATTGTTTCCGTTGCTGTTTGTATTTTTGGTGGTGACTATTCCGTATGACCTGTTTCAGGCCAGCGGATATTTACAGTATTCAATGGTGTTACTGGAGATGGTTGCAGCGGTTGTAGCGGCCTGGATAAGCCATGCTTTATTTAAATTTCGATTAGCCTACCCATCCGGCCGACCCCTGCACGACCACGAAGCACCGGTGTTGCGTACATTTATAGATGAGTTGTGTCGCAAACAGCAGGCGCCGCGCATTGATCGAATTCGTATCGTACGTGATTTTTCAATCGATCTGGTGCGCACACCTACCAATGGTTATCCGCTGGTTTATAACGGCAGTTTGTTAATCGGCCTGCCGCTGATGCAAAGCTTAAACGCGCGACAGCTATTGCTGCGTATAGAGCGTGAAATCATAATGAGTTCGGGTGATTTTAAACGTCCAGTTAGCTGGGTGGTTTTTACACATAAGTTATGCCGCCAGTATTATGCTGCATGGCGAAAAAACTGGACTGTGCCATCTCTGTTTATGCGTGCGTTCTTTTCCTGGTATGTTCCCTTGCTCAATATATTGTCACAGCCCGCGTTTCGTATGCAGCATTATGCTGCGGATAATAAAATGCAAACGAGTGTACGCGATCAAACGCTGGTTGAAATGTTAATTACTGAAAACATCAGCGGACATTATTTGACAAACGATTTCTGGCCGCATTTATACAATAAGGCATACCGCCACAAACAGCCGCCGTATTTACCCTATGCCAGTCTGGATCATAATTTGCGTCTTAAGCTGGATCAGGAGAATGCGCAGACCTGGTTAAATGCGGATCTG
>JANOOU010000659.1:0-3044 GCA_031421475.1 Gammaproteobacteria bacterium
GTTGGTATTTTGCCGGATTTATTTCGTGAAGGTCAGGGCATAGTCGCCACCGGTAAAATGACGGATAAAATTTTTATGGCGGATACAGTGCTGGCCAAACATGATGAAAATTATATGCCACCGGAAGTGGCCGATTCACTCAAGCAGGCCGGTGTCTGGAAAGAAATGAACAAACAAAATACCGAGGTGACAAAATGATTGCCGAGATTGGACATTTCGCGTTAATTCTGGCGCTCATGCTGGCGCTGATCCAGGGCATCGTTCCGCTGATCGGTGCACAGCTCCGGCAACCGGCGTGGATTGCGGTGGCGCAACCGGCGGCATTGGGTCATACCTTATTTGTGGTGATCAGCTTTATCTGTTTAACTATTTTATTTATTCAAAATGATTTTTCAGTCGATTACGTGGCACGTCAGTCCAACACCGAATTACCGTTGCAATATCGTATCTCCTCGGTGTGGGGCGGGCATGAAGGCTCGCTGTTGTTGTGGGTGATGATATTGGCATTCTGGACAGCGGCTGTGAGTTTATTCAGTCGCAGCATGCCAGCGGTGATGCGTGCACGGGTATTGGCGGTGATGGGCCTGGTGAGTATTGGTTTTTTATTATTTTTATTACTGACATCCAATCCGTTTGATCGCTTGTTTCCCGCTGCTGTGGAAGGCCGCAGTTTAAATCCCTTGTTACAGGATTTTGGATTAATCATTCATCCGCCCATGTTGTATATGGGTTATGTTGGTTTTTCTGTTGCATTTGCATTTGCGATTGCGGCGATGCTCGGTGGCCGGCTGGACGCAGCGTGGACGCGATGGGCGCGTCCCTGGACCAATGTGGCGTGGATGTTTCTCACCATTGGAATTGCGCTGGGTAGCTGGTGGGCTTATTACGAACTGGGTTGGGGTGGCTGGTGGTTTTGGGATCCGGTAGAAAATGCATCCTTCATGCCTTGGCTGGTGGGCACAGCATTGATTCACTCAATGGCAGCTACTGAAAAACGCGGCGTGTTTAAATCCTGGACCCTATTGCTGGCCGTGCTTGCATTTTCACTGTCATTACTCGGAACATTTTTAGTGCGTTCCGGTGTGCTCACATCGGTGCATGCCTTTGCCAGTGATCCGTCGCGCGGTGTATTTATCTTGATATTTTTGTGCGTGGTCGTTGGCGGTTCATTATTCCTGTATGCCTGGCGCGCACCGCAAATTCGCAGTGCTGGCGGGGTTGACATGTTGTCACGCGAAGGCGCGTTGTTAATTAATAATGTATTGCTGGTGACGACGGCGGCAACTATTTTATTGGGCACGCTTTATCCCTTGCTGCTGGATGCTTTGAATTTAGGAAAAATTTCAGTGGGCCCGCCGTATTTTAATGCTGTGTTTATTCCACTCACCGTGCCGCTGGCGTTTTTATTGGGCATAGGCATGGTGGCGCGCTGGAAATCCGATTCGATAACACGCATCGCGCGCAAATTGCGTGTGATATTGGTTGCCAGTGTTTTAATCGGTGCTGTGGCGGTATTTTTATTACCGACATTCCACTGGGGTGCCTGGCTGGCCGTAACACTGTCAAGTTGGATTACGCTGGGCTGTTTACAGAATGTGTATGACCGTGTGGCCACACGAAAAGATAAACTCGCCGCCTTACTGGAAGTACCTCGTGGTTTTTACGGCATGACGCTGGCGCATATGGGTGTGGCGGTATTTATTATTGGCATCACACTCACCAATCTTTACAGCCAGGAAAAAGATGTGCGCCTGGAAACAGGGCAGACTTATCAAATTAACGGTTATGATTTTGAATTCCGTGGTGTGCGTCCATTCATTGGTCCGAATTACCGTGCCGATGAAGGTGTGTTTGCTGTATATCAGGCGAATATATTATTGACCGAATTACATAGTCAGAAACGGACCTATAACGCCGGTGGCATGCCGATGACAGAAGCCGGTATTGATGCCGGATTATTCCGCGATTTGTATGTTTCACTCGGTGAACCGCTGGAAGGCTCAGCTGAAAACGGAGCCTGGAGTGTGCGTTTGTATCACAAGCCGTTTATACGCTGGATCTGGCTGGGCGCCATATTCATGGCAGCCGGTGGTTTATTGGCGGCAACCGATCGCCGTTATCGCATGACATTGAAAGCTGAACAAACGGATGCAGTCACGGCAGGAGCAGTTTGATGTCGCGCATTCTGGTTCCCCTGGGTTTTTTGCTACTCATGGTTTTGTTCTGGCTGACGCTCGATCGAATTAAACAAGGTGAATATAACCCGCGTGATATTCCCACCGAATTTATTGGCAAAACGGCGCCGCCTATTAATGTGCCGGATTTATTTGATCCAGCGAAAATGGTGCAGACTGCCGACATGCAAGGCCAGGTCTGGTTGTTTAATATCTGGGGTACCTGGTGCCCGGAATGCTGGCGTGAACATGAATATTTAATGGAGCTGTCGAAAACTGTTCCCATCATCGGGCTGAACTGGCGTGATCAGGCGAATGAATCCAAAGCCATGCTGGCGCGCCTGGGTAATCCATTTAAACAAATTGGTTTTGATCCGCAAAGTAATGTGGCGATGGACTGGGGTGTGTATGGCGCACCTGAAACGTTTCTGGTGGATGCTGAAGGCGTGGTTCGTGCCAAACATGCCGGCGCGATGACACCGCAGGTGTGGGAACAAAAATTCCGCGCCTACTTTGATAAAGGACAGAGCACACCATGATAGCCAAATATAATTTTTATTTTTTGGAAATACTATTCGCTCTGCTGCTGTTATTTATTCCAGTAACCGGGCAGGCTGCAGCAGAAGAGACTCTCCGTTTTGACAATCCGACACAGGAAGAACGTTACAAAAAACTGATTGCTGAATTACGCTGTCTGGTTTGTCAAAATCAAAATGTGGCGGATTCCAACGCCGAACTCGCATATGATATGCGCCGCAAAACCTATGAAATGGTCACCGCAGGCAAAAGTGAAAATGAAATAGTCGATTTCATGGTGACACGTTATGGCGATTTTGTGATGTATCGTCCGCCGTTGAAACTAACGACGGC
>JANOOU010000660.1:0-3157 GCA_031421475.1 Gammaproteobacteria bacterium
ATGCTGTTGGTTTACACCTTTGTCTTCAGCGTGGTGTTCAAGGCTCGCTGGAATGCCGGGTTGTCGCCTGATCTCTATTTCTGGCGAGACAACAATGGCCTGGAAGCTGATGTACTGTTTGAACAAGAGGGGCGGATACAAACGGTGGAGAACAAGTCGGGTCAGACGGTAACGGTGGATTACATCCGTGCAGGTCAGCACCCATCCCGTTTTGCGGGTGAAGAAGCCATGATGCCCTGGTTGATCTACGGTGGTGCGCACAGCTATGAACACAGTGGCGTTCGTATCATGGGCTGGCGTGAGATGGCTACATTCAACTTTTCCGAATAAAAGCTAGGGGCGCGGCCAAAACGCGTGATAAATTTGTGTTGTTGCAGACTGCGCCTTAATTTAGTGGCATTGGGGTTGGTCTGGTTTCACAGTGCAGTGGTGATTGTCTGCTGCATATTCTGCCGGGATATATTGATGATAATCATCCATTGCATGGATGATTATCATCCGGTAAAAGACGGTAAAAGCCTCCAAGATTTTGCCGGATAACGGGTTATTGGTACACCACGCCGGGGTGACCGAATATGCTGACGAGGGTATGGTTGCTGTTAATCAAGCCCGGATCGTAATTGCTGGGAAGTATGTCAGTGACTTTCGGCAGGCATTTATTGCCAACATACCTGGGTTCCGGCCACAGCCTGCCGGCATGACCCATGTGCCGGACAAATTTTTTACGTAGGTGTTTTCAGTTGCTACCACACAATTCCATGTCTGTATCCGTGATCATTGTTAACTATAATGCCCACTCTTTGTTGGAGAAGAGCCTCGTTTTTTTGTCACAGCAAACATTAGCCACTAATTGCGTTCTGGTTATGGACAATGGCAGCAGCGACGGCTCTGCCGAGCGTGTACAGCAGATGCCCGGTGTGACGGTTAAGTTTCTGGGCGCCAATCTTGGATTTGCCGCTGCCAACAATCTGGCACTGAAAGAATGTGATGCCGAGTTTGTTGTGTTGTTAAACCCCGATGCCTTTCCGGAACCGGATTGCCTGGAAAAATTATTTTCAGCCGCTAAAGATCATCCCGAATTTTCAGCCTTTGGTGCGCGCCAATTATGTGCCAATGCGCCCGATGTTTTGGATGGGACCGGTGATGTTTATCACATTTCAGGAAAGGTCTGGCGTGATGGCAAGGGGCGGTTGCAGAACAATGCTGATTTGATTTCACGAGAGATATTTTCTCCCTGTGCGGCGGCGGCGCTCTATCGCCGCCAGGCGTTGCTGGATGCGGGTGGTTTTGACGAAGATTTTTTTTGTTACATGGAAGATGTGGATCTGGGTTTCCGTTTACGTTTGGCCGGGCACAAAGCCATGTATGTACCGGATGCCGTGGTGCACCACGTGGGCTCGGCAACCACCGGCGGCAGCCGCAGTGATTTTTCGATTTATCATGGGCATAGAAATCTGGTATGGTGTTTTGTTAAGAACATGCCGGGTTTTCTTTTTTGGTTGTTGTTGCCTGCGCATGTGTTGCTGAATGTTGTAACGGTTATCTGGTTTGTTATGCGCGGCCAGGGCAAGGTGATTTTTCGCGCGAAACGGGATGCGATGATGGGCTTGCCAAAAATGTGGCAGAAGCGCAAGCAGATTCAGGCAAACCGGGTGGCGGGTCTTGCAGATATCTGGCGGGTGCTTAATAAGCGGGTGGTGCTGTTTAAGGGGTCGTAATTTTCTGGTGGTCGGGCAGGGCTGGGAATGTTTTGTTATTAGAAAATCGTTTAAATTGTGCAGCGAATTCCATATGGGGCTATTTTTATTTTTTACTCTACCAGACTGAATTGAATGCTATTGATTAAGGAAATAAATGCCAACGTTTTCACTTGTAATTCCAACCCTTAACGCGGGTGAGTGCTGGGACCACTGGATTGCGGCGTTCAGGCTGCAAACATTGCAGCCGCAGTCTGTCTTAGTTATTGATTCGAGTTCCGATGATGCAACGGTGGAAAAATCGCGTGCTGCCGGTTTTGATGTGCGTATTATTCCGCGCGCACAATTTAATCATGGCGCCACCCGGCAATTGGCTGTTGAGGCGTTGCCGGATGCAGAAATTATTATTTTTCTGACGCAAGATGCCGTTTTTGCCGATGAATTTGCATTGGATCATATTTTATCCGAGTTTAAAGATTCGGCAGTGGGTATTGTTTATGGTCGGCAATTACCCAGGTATGGTGCTGGTCATCTTGAGTCGCATGCGCGCTTGTTTAATTATCCAGCTGTGGGCCGGGTGTCGTCATTGGTCGATGCTAAAAAGCTGGGTGTGCGCACGGCTTTTAATTCGAATTCATTCTCTGCCTATCGACGTGATGTTTTGTTGGCGGCAGGTGGCTTTCCACAGCGAGTTATCGTCAGCGAAGATGTTTATGTTGCGGCCAAAATACTTTTAATGGGGTGGAAAATTATTTATTGCGCAGAAGCCAGGGTGCATCACTCGCATAATTTTTCATTGTTGCAGGAATTTCAGCGTTATTTTGATATTGGTGTGTTTTATGCGCGTGAAACCTGGTTGGCGAAGAGCCTGGGTCATCATGAAGGTGAAGGCATGCGGTTTCTAAAATCGGAGTGGACATATCTTGTCCGTGTAGCGCCGCATCGCATTCTGGAGTCTGTTATTCATACCGGGTTTAAATACTTGGGTTATCGGCTTGGCAGAATGGAGCAGCTGTTGCCAAATCGGATCAAGCAGCGAATAAGTATGCAGAAAAACTTTTGGGTCTAGTTGGAGATGGGGTTAGTTGGAGAGAATATTAGAGAGTGTGAGAGCTTTGCGCGATTCATTCATGAATCGGTAAAGCAACGATACGGAAAAAGGTCATTTTCCCGTATCTCACAAAATCAATTACTTGCATAATCGATTTTGTTGGCGCATCCCTGTGCCAAGATATTTTTTCACTTCGTGCAAAAATCTGAGTGTAAAATATGCGTTTAAATTTTTCGCTTGCAAGTCAGCGTCATCATGATGAGGAGTCTTATGCCCAAGGTTGTAATGTATAGTACCAATACCTGCCCCTATTGCAGTCGCGCCGAGCGTTTGTTAAGCAGCAAAGGCGTGGCCAATCTTGAAAAAATCGATATCAGTGGCAAACCGGCATTGTGGAAAGAAATGGAGC
>JANOOU010000661.1:0-1813 GCA_031421475.1 Gammaproteobacteria bacterium
AGACATGGGCATCGCCGGCAAAGATGTACTGAACGAACATGGCGGCCAAGGGTTGTATCAACCGCTGGACTTGCAGATTGCCTGCTGCAGGATGATGGTGGCGGTGCGCGAAGGGTATGACTATGCGGGCCGGGTAAAGGCTGGCGCGCGTATCCGCGTCGCTACCAAATATGTCAACGCAGCGCGAGATCACTTCGCCAGCAAAGGTGTGCACATCGACCTGATTAAACTTTACGGTTCCATGGAATTGGCGCCGCTGGTGGGCTTGTCTGATGTGATCGTTGACTTGGTCTCTACGGGCGGCACGCTCAAGGCCAATGGCTTGGTGGCTGTAGACGAAATTTCAAACATCAGCTCGCGACTGATCGTTAATCAGGCTGCTCTAAAACTCAAACGTGCGCTAATTCAACCGGTCATGGATAGTTTTTCCAGAGCGGTAAATATGCCGGGATCGACGCATTAATGTGCGTGACCTGAACGGAACAGTTGTTGAAAAACACTTGTGAGTGCTGATTACGCAACGTGATCATGCAGGGTCTTGATAAGCCAATCCGTGTCAAGATAATCAGCCGTGTGCCAACAGGGCAGTGGTTGCATCAATTGCCACATGGCGAACCACGGTGGGATAACTGTCAATTCTTGTTTGATCAGCAAGCACGTGAGTATGACTGGCTGGTCGTGTACGACGACATTCCAGAATTACCAGGAGAAGACCGGCAGCGCGCCCACGAAACCCTGGGGTGTGCGCAACCACACACACTACTGGTGACGACCGAGCCGTCTTCGATCAAGATTTACGGTGACGATTACACGCAGCAATTTGGCGCCGTGCTGACCAGTCAGGCGGCTTGGGCCTTGCCGCATCCCCAACGCATCTTTTCGCAGCCGGCCTTGCACTGGTTTTATGGCGTAGGCAGTCATCACATACTTCCATTTGATGATTTCCTCAACCCGCCCCCACTGGCGAAAACAAAAACGATTTCTATGGTGCTTTCACCCAAAAATATGCGCCACACCTTGCATCATCGACGTGCATCCTTGATGGGTAAGTTAATGCAGCGATTGCCTGAAATGGACGTCTTTGGCCGATCGGCACCGCACGCGCTCGACGATAAGGCCGATTGCCTGCGGGATTATCGCTACCATGTGGCGATAGAAAATTTTATCGGAGAACATCACTGGACAGAAAAGCTGGCGGATGCTTTTCTTGGACTGACATTGCCGTTCTACGCGGGATGCCCGAATGCCGCCGCATATTTCCCGTCGCAAAGTTTGATTCCGATTGATATGCGGGATGTCAATGGCACGCTTTACACCATCCAGAAAGCCATAGCGGAAAACGAATACGAAAAACGACTGCCGGCCATTATTGAAGCCCGGCGTAGAGTCTTGTTCGAATATAATTTTTTTGCTGTGCTGGCGCGCGAAATTTCGCGGCGGCATAATGCCACTTTACGAACGATGCCCGGTACAAAAATCCTATCGCGTCGCGCCTTACGAGCGAGTAGCCCAGCGGTGGCAATGCGTGATCTTGTTGGCAAGCTGCGTGGCCGTTTGATACATTTACCAGAAACGTTGTTTTGAGGTTAGCAATCAAGATTTAATTCCTCGGAGTGCGAGCCAGTTCTTCGTACACTGCCAGCGTTCTATCGAGCATAGATTGCAACGGATAAAAATCCCCCGCGGGAACGGGCACTGGCTGTTGTAGCAATTCCGCAATCCGTCTAATCGTGTCGTCTATCTGATTACACAACAATAAGCCTGACGGATAAACTTTACGTAGAACTTCGCCCACGCCACCATGATCGTATCC
>JANOOU010000662.1:0-2454 GCA_031421475.1 Gammaproteobacteria bacterium
AGTAAAGTTTACTCAGATGGGTAGCTTCGCTGCTATTGGCTACCACGCCTGCTTCGATGATTTTTCGGGTGAGCTCGTCGTTTAATAAATCAGCAAAATAAAGTGCTGCTAATTTTTCTTCGTCATAGTTGTAATCAATCATAGCGCTTTACCTGCGTCGGCTATAACAGACATTCGGCGTGCCACCGCTTTTAATTTCTGTATCAATTTAAATAAGGTTATCAAAACTGGAGGAGAATGATAATTCCATCTGGTCAGGAGTATGTCTTCAAGATCCTTAATGATCGGCTTGAGGTCGTCTACGGTTTTAAATTGAAGTAACATGAAGTCGGTTCCCTCGAGTAAAAAATACGATGGTTGTGATCATGATAACAGTGCGTCAAGCGTGTCTAGGGAAGTTCTCAAAATTACACACCTAGGTAAAGCTATTGCTTAGTTTTTGATAATAGCTGGGGTTGAAATGCAGGTAGTTATGGCTGTTGGGTTTGGTCATGGTGATGTCCTTATGGGTTATGTAAAAGTCCGAGGAGGATATATCAGGCGGGTAGGAGATGGGAAGAGGCCGTCATGCTATCGGGCGTTATTCCTAATGGGTCCGACATGTAGCGTTCAGGTGTTCAGGGGTAGGCATCGGGCCTTGTCACTATTGTGGTGAACCCTTTGCATCGCGGAAAATGTCGGCGGTATTATCGCTTCAGGCCTGGATATTAAGGTCACCACTTTCATGAACAGCAGTTACATCCTCAATGAAGTAGTAGGTACTGAAGGTGCCGTCATAAACAGCGGCACTATTAATGCTGCACTGGGTGGCAACGTCATGCTTCAGTCGTAGGTGCGATTGCGCAGTTTAATGGCATGCATGTTTACAACATTAAAGCGCCATGTTTTACTGTGCATGCGGTGAGCTATTCGCGTGTTAGTGGGTCGGTAATTATTTACATAAGGGGATTTTATTATGTGCATTAGTCATGCTGTTGGTAAGAAAGGAAAAAACGAAAAAATTGATGTGAAAGTAATTCAGGCGGCGCTTAATTTAGTACAAAGTAATAAGTTCGACCTTAAAACAAAACTGTTAGTTGATGGCCTTGCAGGGAAAGGTACCATTGCAGCAATTGAATTGTTTCAAAGCAGTGTGGTGGGCATGAATAAGCCTGATGGGAATATTGATGTTAATGGTAAAACCATTAAAACGTTACAGAAGCTAGTTAAAAAAGGCTTAAATGAGTATTCATTCACTGCAATTATGGGGTATGGGAAGAAAATAACATTAAATGTATATCTGCCATTATTTCAGAATATGTTGCCGCAGTACCAAATCAATACACCCCTGCGTATCGCTCATTTTTTGGCGCAGGTAGGGCATGAAAGTTTATCGCTTGTGTACACTGAAGAACTGGCCAGTGGTGAGGCATATGAAGGTCGTAAGGATTTGGGCAACACAGAGCCAGGCGATGGTAAACGATTCAAAGGCCGCGGGCTGATTCAGCTTACTGGCCGTTCTAACTACGAGACGTATTCCAACGAGGCTTGCCTGGCTATTATGGAGGAGGGTAAACAATCCCTACTCTCACAACTCCCGGCCTACGCACTGGATGTTAGTCTTTGGTTCTGGAAAAAAAATAATTTAAATAGTAAAGCAGATATAGATGATATTCGTGCAATTACAAAACGAGTAAATGGCGGTTATAACGGCCTTGATGATCGACAAAATTATCTTTGCAGGGCAAAATTTTTCTTAATCTAAATCGAGATACTTATGCGGATATTTATTATTGCAAGCATATGTCTTGCGGCCTGCACCAGTGCAGCAGGTGTTGAGCCTTTTAAAAATATGGATACAGAGTGCATATTTAAATTCGATGCTAAACCCGCTTGTACGTATAAAATGGATAAATATGCAATTACTGTATCGGTAGTAACAAAATCGATTGCTGAAAATGAAATAGAGTTGACTCAAGCCAGTATTTCATATGATGGCAAAAAACAGATTCTTGATATCTCGCCAGACGTGTCGATGATGGATGGCGCTACCGGCATAGTGCAGTTCGATGATATAAATTTTGATGGTATGCCTGATCTGGCTATTTCCACCAGTTTTGGTGTTGCTAATCAATATTTTGACTATTGGGTGCATGATAGAGAGGGTGATGAGTATAAATTTGTTGGTAATTTTCCGAAATTTACAATTAATAAAATTAACAAGATGCTTGAGGCCACAGTGAAACTGAATGCGACAAGTTATGAGAAACAAATTTATAGGTGGCAAGGAATCAAGCTTATACGTAAGAAGTGATTTTGTTTAAGGAGACTCTGAACACGTTAATAATCGTCATTGCGTAGCGTCGTAGACGGCGAGGCCACCCAGTATTTAGAGGCTTTCTGGATCGCCACCAGCAGAATGGTAATTGCAAAGTTACCGGCCCAATAATATTGGGTACACTTTGTCATGCGTAT
>JANOOU010000663.1:0-5548 GCA_031421475.1 Gammaproteobacteria bacterium
TTACTTCAACATAGTTAGTATACATTGGTAACTTCATATGGCTAGAATGGATTGCACATTAACTCGTGGAGAATAAAACATGAAACTGTATTACAAACCCGGTGCCTGCTCGCTTGCCTCTCACATTGTACTGCGCGAAATCGGCAAAGATTTTGAACTTGAAGGTGTGGATACTAATACGCAAAAAACCACTTCGGGTGCTGATTTCACGCGCATTAATCCCAAAGGTTATGTACCTGTATTAGGTTTAAACAACGGCGAATATTTAACAGAGGGTGCCGCCATTCTGCAATATCTTGCGGACCAAAATCCTGAAGCAGGTCTAGCGCCTAAAACGGGAACACTGGAGCGCGCACGTTTGCAGGAACATTTGAATTTTATTTCGTCGGAATTGCATAAGGCATTTAGCCCGCTGTTCTCTGCCACTATCAGCGATGTCGAAAAGCAAAACAGTCAAACAAACGTCGGCCGCAAGCTGAATCATATTGAGTCCATTTTAGCGGATGGACGACAATATCTTTCAGGAAATACATTCTCAGTAGCCGATGCTTACCTCTTTGTGGTATCAAACTGGGCGCACCCCACCGGCATAGGCCTGGATAAATGGCCCAATATTGCGGCCTTTTCTAAACGTGTTGCGGGCCGTGAAAAAGTTCAGGCCGCAATGCGTGCCGAAGGGCTCCTGCAATAATATATGATGACCCAAAACAGAATGATGATGGATACAGAATTTACGGCTGTTACAAACCTTGTCTCAAAGTATTTTGATGGTTTGTATCACAGTGAAACCTCGTTGCTGGCAGAGATCTTTCACCCGGCTGCACATTATGTTTGTGCCACGGATGGTACTGTTTTGTATCTCACCATGAACGAGTATTTCTCCATCGTTGACCGTCGACCGTCGCCGGCCAGCCGTGGAGAAACACGCAACGATCGCATTGTGTCGATAGAATTTGCCGGCCCGGTAACGGCTTTGGCGCGTGTTGAATGCTCCATTGGCACGAAATTTTTCACGGATTTTCTCACTTTGATTTTTGTTGACAGCAAGTGGCAGATTATTTCAAAGGTTTTTCATTACGATATTCGCAATGACTCTGTTTAAAAAGATCCAATGTTTGCCAATATCTCATTCATACGCTAGTGCTTCCCGTGTCGATACTATTATAGCTTTACGCGCCGGAATACGGCTGGCCAACCAGCCAAAGATCAGAATAACAATGACGGTAATCATCAGGCCAGGATAACTGAAGGCATAATCCAACGAGGTGCTGGCGCCCAAAATTAAATTGCCGAAAAAGGTTGAGGCAATAATGCTCAAAGGCCAGGCGAGCATCAGTCCTAAAATAATACTGATGATGCTAATCACCATGCCCTCGGTGACGAACAAGCTATAAATCATTTTCGGCGTTGCACCGATAGCACGCAGCACGCCAATTTCGCGTGTTCGTTCCATCACGTTAATGCCGGTTGCCGAGGCCATGCCGAGTGCGCCCACTACCAATACCAGGGATGACAATAATGTGAACAGCGTAAGAATAATATTGAGATGATCGTAAATTATTTTTGCGCGTTCGGTTTTTGACATGATGGTCAGAATATTCAGGTCGGAGCTTGTTATGGCTTGTTCGATGTCAGTTTTTAAAATAACCAGCTTGTCGTAGTCCTTGTTGTTGGCCACAAACATTAAACTGTTGATTAAATGTTCGGGGTTTACCAAATCATCGTAGTGCGTTTTATCAATGTAGATTTTTGCTACTTCAAACTCCCTCACTATGCCCACCAGCCTGGCATTCAGGCGGGTGCCTTTAATATCAATGGGGTAGATCTTACCCGGCACCGGATTGCCAAATAGCTCCGCCGCCTGTTGATTCATTACCATTTCAGGTTCGTTCGATGCTTGCAGCCATCGTCCTTGTAAAATATCCCATTGCATCAAATCGGTATCATAGGGCAGGGCGACAATGCCGATGCCATTGGTGGTTGAAATGATGCCGGTTTGCAAACGGCCGCGGCCACCGTTCCAGGCTTCAATGCGATTGACATTGTTGAGTGATTGAAATGGTGCCAGTGCTTGCGCTAACGGAATCGAGTCTTTGAACACCACTTGCACATCGTGTTTCATGGCGGTTTTATTCTGCGCTAAAAATTCTATCAGGGATTGTCTGACATTAAAGCCGGTACTGAAAATAGCCACACCGAGTGTCAATGTGGCTACCGTAATCGCCAGCCGTGATTTGCGTCGCACAGTATTACGCAATGCCAGCCGCATGCTAAGCGACAGCGGAAAACAGGTAAACGTTCTGGCGTGATTAACGTAACTGTCCTGGCGTATGCCGTGATCGAAGAGCGCTTTGTGAACCGATACGTTAACGCCTTTTAATAATGCAGGTAGCGAAAATAAAACCGGCAAGAACAAACCCGCTGCAATGAGCGTGAAATACAGGCTGGCAGGCAAAGTTGTGGTAAGCACATTAAAGTTGAGAATTTTTGAAACGAAACCGGCAAATCCATATCCGGATTTCACGGCTAATGGAATAGCAAGTAAACTGGATACCACGCCAAACACCAGCACCATGGTGATATACAGTTTAAGCACTTGTAAGCGCGTGGCGCCAATCGCCTTGAGTATGCCGATCTGGCGAACTTCTCTTGTCAAAATGGCAGACATAAGTTGCGAAACCAGCACGGCGCCCATTAAAAAAGCCAGCAATCCAATAGCGCCTTGCAAAGCGATTAAAGTATTGAGCTGCCATTGGTGCGGGTGCGTATTGAATTTTGGAATGTTAACGGTCTTAACCTGTATGCCCTGGCGTTTAAAATCATCCAGAATTTTATGGCTCTTAGCCTCAATGTCCTGTTTGTCGTGGACGTTTCTCAAACGAAACATTAATTGCTGGTTGGCCGCTTCGCCGGTTATTTCGGTGTAGGTCTTTTTATCAACATACGAATAGATAAAAGCATCCTGTGTGGCCGGGGCTTGGGCGGGATCAAAACTGATGCCAGTAATAGGCACTTCCATCACTTTGCTGCGTACACGAACCCTGGCGCGTGAACCGGTTTTTAGATTGGAAACAAATTGTCCGTTGCGTTCAATCAACAGGGTGCCCGGATCTGGCACTTTGTTGCCTGCTTCATGGTAAAAATGCGCCAGCTGAAAATTATTAAAATTTTCCACGCCAAAAATCCACAGTGGCAGCCATTGATTGGGGAATACCTCGATGCGTTGCACGGAGAGATCTCGAAATTCAGCGCTTTCAATATCGGGGCGCTGTCTAAATGCAACCAGATCCAGCCGTTCAAAATTCTCGGCGGTCACGGTAACATGTGCAGGGTTTGTTCGCGTAAAATTGTCATTTAAATCGTTTTTCAGAATTTCGTAAGATACCAAAATCGAACCGACACCCCAAAGTCCAATAACCAGTGCAAAAATAACCAGTGCAGTGCGACCGATATTGGCGCGCAAATCGTTGAGAGTTTTTTTAAGAATTGTGTTCATGGTGATGGCCTTGCATCGCTAGAGATCACACCATCCGTGAGTGTAAAAATACGATCGTATTTTGTTTTCGATACATTTTCATGTGTTACCACTATGACGGTTTTGCCCTGGTCTATCAGTTCCGCGAAGAGTGATTGAATGGATGCGGCAGTTTTGCTATCGAGATTACCAGTAGGTTCGTCTGCCACCAGTAGCGGTGGATTGTTGGCCAGTGCACGCGCAATGGCGGCGCGTTGTTGTTCACCGCCCGATAATGCGGCGGGCAGTTTGCTGGCGTGTTGTGAAATACCCACTTGATCGAGCAGCAGGGTGGCGCGTTGTTTGCGTTCCTTCGCGGGAATGATATTGACAAAGTCCATGGCCAGTAACAAATTTTCCAGTATGCCCAGCGTCGGAATGAGCTGAAAAAATTGAAACACAATACCAATGTTTGCACCACGCCAGGCCGCAAGGCGACTCTCGTTCAGGGTATGGATATTACTTCCATTGATAGTCACGTTGCCACGGCTCGGATGATCAATGCCGGTCAGCATATTTAATAGCGTGGATTTTCCGCTGCCAGATTTGCCTACTATCGCTACATACTCACCCTGGCCGATAGTGAGATTAATATCTTTGAGTGCATCGAAACGCCCGGCGGCCGATTCAAACCATTTTGAAACCTGATTAAACTGAATGAAATTAGACATGTCGATTCCTGTGTTATTTAACTGAAATTTGCAGCGGCTTGCTGTCCAGCGTGTAGCTAAAGTGCAGTTTTTCAAAACTCGGCATGCCGGAGAATAACGACAACTCAAAGCCGTTTGAAAAACCCAGCGGTTCGGCCGGTAAATGTAAAAAATTATGATCCAGATCGTTGTTGTTATTCTCGTCATGAAAAACAATCAGTGCGTAGTCGCCGGGCTGGATGCCGGCAAACATCAGCGTCGACTTACCTTGCACAATGGGTGCCGTGATCCGGACATAGGGTGTGCCAAAAACATCATCGCCCTGGCGAAATAAACTGGCTATTGCCTGGCCCTGATGGTGGGCAAAACCACCGGCTTGCACAGAGAGAAAGGTTTGCGTTTGCTCTGCCCAGAGGGACGTTGATAATAAACCCATGGCCGCGATAAACCCCCGGCCCGACACTGTAAAAAAACGCCGCGCTGTTCCCGTCGAAATCCGATTATTCTCAAACATGACTTGTTTCCTCCGAACTGAAGTATCAAAATGGACATATGTTCAGATTTAAGTTTAGCGAGTACAAAATATTGATACCAGAACAGCGTGTGTCGATATATTCGTTAATGAACTTTACCTGGCAATATGTTCGGTAGTTCGGTTTGGGGGGTACATCATGCGGCAGAAAAACAACGAAGACCGGCGCACACAAAAAACGCGCCAGGCGCTGCAAGAGGCGTTAATTTCCCTGATGTTCGAAAAAAGCTACGATGCCATTTTGGTACAGGAAATTCTGGATCGTGCGAACGTGGGGCGATCAACCTTCTATACGCATTATCGCGACAAAGATGAGTTGCTGGCCGAAGGTTTGCAAGGTTTGAAAGAATTGCTGCGCAATGCGCAGATGGCGACAGTGGTTGCTGCGGATAAAAAATATGAAAAGGTGATTGGCTTTAGCCTGGCCATGTTTGAACACGCACACGACCACAAGAAATTGTATCGATCTCTAGTGTCCGGGCCAGGCTGGGTAATAGTGAGTCAGCGACTTGAAGAAATACTGGTACAACTCATGCAAGAAGAAGCGCGTGCACTTTTCAAGCGCAGGGTGTCTTCAGATGTTCCATTTGAACTGTTTGTTCATTATCTGGGCGCTACCTTCATGACCGTGCTGGCCTGGTGGTTTAATGATAGGCGACTATTGCCACCCGTTGAAATTAATGCCTTGTTCCGGGAACTGGTGCTTCCCACACTGGCTGCTCATTTGAAATATGGGCACCTCTAAAAATAGTAATTTTTTCGTAAGGGCAAGGAAGCACCGCGCGGAGAACCGCAGTGTATAAGTCATACATGAGGATTCGAGCACGGAGCTGACGCAGCCATCGCGGAAAA